>JACRCO010000096.1 GCA_016218975.1 Deltaproteobacteria bacterium | reverse complement strand
ACGCACCGAGAGCGTCGATGCGCCGCGCCGGCAAGGCGCGCGACTGAGGCATACCGTTGAGTATGGTGAAGGAGCGCAACGAAGCTGGAGCGGATGCAGCGGCGCTCGAATGCTACCGTATTTATGAAATGAAGCACTTAGTTCCATCCCGCCTTTTTCATGCGGATCGCTCCCGATGCCCGGATCCATCGCCCGCCTTCCGGAATTCCTCGATCATCACGGGAAGCACGTCCCGAACGTCTCCCACGATGCCGAGCGTCGCGATACGGAAGATCGGGGCATTGGGGTCGGTGTTGATGGCCACGACGGTCTCCGATGATTGCATGCCCATCCTGTGCTGTATGGCCCCCGAGATGCCGCAGGCGACGTACAGGCCGGGAGACACCGTCTTGCCCGTCACGCCTACCATGCACTCCCGCGGGACCCACTTCATGTCCACCGCCATCCGTGTCGCCGCCACGACGCCCCCCAGCACGCCGGCCAGCTCCTCCAGGAGGCGGAAGTTCTTCCCGTCCATCATCCCCTTGCCGCCCGCAACGACCACCTCCGCGTCCGTCAAGTCCACCTCGGAAGGGATTTCCCGTATCGCCCGCTCGATCCTCACCCTGTCGTCGCGAAGGGACAGCGGCATGACTCCCGGTTCCGGGGATTCCAGGAGGAAACGATCCTTGGGTACGATCCGCTCCGCTTCCGCGACCTTGGGAGCCAGGGTGACGATGGCGAGACCCGGGTCCTGAAAGGAGAAGATCATCGAGGCGTGGGGACGGTATGCGGCTCGGGTTACGTGAAGCTCTCCTCCCCGGAAATCGAGAAAGGTGGCTTCCGTGACAAGACCTCGTCCAAGCCTGGCGGAAAGCCGCGGCGCCAGGTCCCGCGACATGGCCGAGCTGCCCATCAACAGGAGGTCCGGCGCCCGCTCCCGAATGATCTGCGCCAGTCGGCCGGCGTATCGCCCGGTCGAATATTCCGCCAAGGACTCCTCATCGCAGGCGAGAGCGCGGTCTACCCCGAATCTACGGAGGTCCTTAAATATTCCCGGCGGGATCCGGTGGCCCAGGACCAGCGCGGTGCAACGCGCGCCAAGCCTCCCGGACTGGCGAACGGCCTCGGAGACGGCCTCCTGGCTGACGCGCTGGATCTTATCTCCGGCGTACTCCACGAACGCGCATATTTCCGTCACCCCTTATATCTCCGAGGCGACTTTGTAGCCCTCGTGAATGGCGTCGATGAGAAGGCGGGGCGCCAGTGCGTCCCCAATCTTGCGGAGCTGCCCGACCTTCCCCTTGAGCTCCGCATAAAGCCCGTCGTTGGCTTTGCGCCAGTAGGAAAGGACAAGGGTGTCGGCGGGAAGTTCCCGCTCCTGCTCGGTGAACACGTCCCGGATGACCACCTTGCCGGGGAACGCCTTTTTGACCTGGTGGTCGCTTACGCGCGTGACGCCTTTGCTCTTGAGCATCATGAACTGCAGGCCCAGGGTGATCAGCTCCACGTTGTAGGGATTGCTCGTGAACAGCCGGACGGGAAACGGCATGATCACCGTCACTTCCTTCCCCAGTTCCGCAAGGACTTCGGCGGCCACCAGTCCTTTCGTATAATTCTGGTAATCCGCGATCACCACCCGCTTTCCGCATTCCACCTTCCTTTGCAGCACATCCTCTGCGGTGACCACGTGGAATCCCGGAGAGATCTCGATGGAAGAGCCGGGCCCGACTTTTTCCGGGGCCGGGTCTTCGATGGCAAGCCCCCCGGTCGCGACGATGACCGCGTCCGGCTTTTCGGCGAGCGCCATATCGACCGTGACCTCGGTGTTCATGCGGACGTCGATGGACAACCGCTCCAGCTCGTGCTTGAGGAACCGGACCGCCTGCCCGAATTCCTGCCGGCTGGGAGCCATCGCCATGATCCGGATCGCCCCGCCCAGCTCGCCGGACTTCTCGCAGAGGATCACCTCGTGGCCCCGGGACCGGGCGACGATGGCGGCCTCCATCCCGGCGCAGCCCCCGCCCACGACCAGAACTTTCTTCCGTACGGCCGCGGGTTGAATCTTCCGCTTTCTTTCGAATCCGGCTTCCGGATTCTGGAGGCAGGTGATCGCCTCCTTGTGGCAGAACCGGTCCCAGCACCCCTCGTTGCAGGCGATGCACTGGCGGATATCGTCCAGCCTCCCTTCCTGCGCCTTTCTGGGCAAATCCGGGTCGCAGATCATCCCCCGGGCGATCCCCACCATGTCCGCCTCGTTGTTCTTGATGATGTCGTCCGCGGTCACCGGATCGTTGATCCGGATGGCGGTAAAGACCGGCAAGTCGACGAGCTGCTTGATTTCCGCGGCAAGGTAGACCATCGGACGCGGAGGAATCATCATCGGCGGCACGGCGTACGCGCCGGACTTGTAGGAGGCGGCGGTGACGTTCAGGTAGTCCAGCAGGCCGGTTCGGGCCCAGGCGGAGAAGGCCTCTTTGGCGTCCTCCAGGTCGAATCCTTCCGGTATGAACTCATCCCCCGCCGCCCGAAG
This sequence comes from Deltaproteobacteria bacterium, assembly GCA_016218975.1. Lineage (NCBI taxonomy): Bacteria > Pseudomonadati > Myxococcota > Myxococcia > Deltaproteobacteria bacterium. The sequence goes on along the minus strand of JACRCO010000096.1, from coordinate 25,871 downwards.
GCCCACGACGAAATTCGGGCCGGCCGCCTTCCGGATCGCGGAGATAACATCCATGCCGAACCGGAGGCGGTTCTCCAGGCTTCCCCCATACTCGTCCGTGCGGATGTTTTGCGAAGGGGAGAGAAACTGCTGCTGCAGGTAGCCGTGGCCGAAGTTCAGCTCCACGCCGTCGTAGCCCGCTTCCTTGGCGCGCAGGGAGGCCTCGACGAAAAGGCGCACCGCTTCCCGGATGTCGTCCTCGTCCATCGCCACAGGGCATTCCCCGATCATCGGGTTAGGGATCCCCGAGGAGGATTGGCCGGGATAGCCCGTGTAGAAGCTGGTGCTCACATGGCCGCAATGCCATAGCTGGAGGACGATTTTCGCGCTGTGCGCATGCACCGCTTCGCCGATTCGCTTGAGGATCGGCACGATCTCGTCCCGGTAGGCCTGGGCGAACACTTCCGAATGATACTGGCTGTACGGTGAGACCGACGTGGCCTCCTGGACGATCAAGCCGACTCCCCCCCGGGCGCGTGCCTCATAATAATGAAGGAGCCTGTCCGTCGGGAGGCCCTTCTCCGCGAACCCGGTGATATGGGCAGGCTGGAAGATCCGATTCCGGACGTTCATGTGCCCGATGCGGATCGGTGAGAAGAGATACTCGAAATCGCTCATATTCGAATCCTTTCGGAGTTTCCCCGTCTTGTCCTCCCCGAAGGTGTGATCGCACGATTCCGGTGCGATGCGTGCGGTTCCCCGGATTCAAAGAACGGGCGCAATATGCCTGGTGGGAAAGGCGTCATATTCACGTACCCGGCCACCGCCGCATCGTTCATTCGACTGCCACAACATGGAACCCCAACTCGGGTACTTCCGCTCTGGTTATCTTGAATTGTCGGCCGCCAAGCGTATGCTTGAATTCAGCCCCGATTCTTACCCTTCTCGCCAAATCCGCCAATTCCTTCGGTTTGTCTTGCTCGAGATTCCTCTCGATATCCACATATTTCCGAACTTTCCCGGAGGCAAGGTGCGATGGCAGTTGCCGTGCATACGGCTCCATCCCCAGGAAGTCGAGGGCTCCGGGACTGGCGCCGATCAGGGTGGACTGCCCGGACAGGATGAAAACCCGGTTACTGCTCTTGTACACCGTGGCGGCGTTTACCCATTCCAGGTTGTAGTGCAGACCGACAAAACCGCACATCTCGTTGTCGGCTTCGCGCTTGTATACGGGGGCGTGGACGGACTGGATGAATTCACCGAGAAGTTCGATAAAGGCGCTCGGTGCCCACCTGGGAAGACGATCCGGATTGCGGTCGTGGTCTACCCATCCGTAGTAATCGTAGTACGTAACACCTGTCCTGCAAACTTCCACGGCATCGAATCCGGGAGGAAAGAGCCCTCCGAAATTTTTTGTCGTCTGCCCGACCACCATGGATTTCTTGTCGATATAGAGCACCTCGTCGCTGTAGCGGTTCAGGGCATATTGCTCGCACATCAACGGAAGGATGTGCTCATAAAGTCTAAGTTCCCTTCTTAAGCTGTCGTCAACGGGGACCGCTCCGGTTGCGCCGACGACACCGCACCCGGCTTCGCCATTGTCCGGCGTCCACATGCAGGATACGTCCCTCCACACGTACCGCTCGTCCATTCCGTCCAACGTAAGATCGAAGCTTGACGCATTCCGGAACAACGTTTCCACGCGCTTGACGATCTCGCTGGAAGATTCCCTGGCCCGGACGGCTGTCGACTGAATTTCCTCTGCAATCCAGTTGATTTCATCCCGTATGCTACTCATGTCAAACCCCCGTATCCGATTTGAACTTCCGTATCCATGGCCTCCGTGATGATCAGGCCGATCCCTCCCCTTGCCCGCTCTTCGTAGTACCGCACGTGGCGATCGGAAGGGAGGCCGTTCTCCACATATCCCGTGATGTGCGCGGACTGCACAATGCGGTTGCGTATGGTGGTGTTCCGGATTTTTATGGGGCTGAACAGATGTTCGAGTTCCGGCATTCCTCTCCCTCCTGTAAACGAGACATGCACATTTCATGGATGAAATGCATGCGTTTCAGCCATGGTGCAAAACGGGATGCGGAGATCATCCATCGATCCCTTTCATTCCTTCCGCGGTATAACGCTCTCCGGCCGCCGCACCGCGCGGAGCGACGGCGTCGATTTTCGCAAGATCGTAGGCGTCGAGCCGTACGGCGACCGCGCCTGTGTTTTCGTCAAGGTACTTTCGACGCTTCGTTCCCGGGATCGGCACGATGTCATCGCCCTGCGCAAGAAGCCAGGCCAGGGCGAGCTGTGCTGGAGTGCACCCGCACCCGCGCGCGACGACTTCGAGGCGCTCGAGGATGGCGAGGTTCTTCGCAAGGTTGTCCGATTCCAGACGAGGGAGGAAGCGCCGGAAATCCTCCGGGCCCATCCCTTCCGTCGTCCGGATCCGGCCCGTGAGAAATCCGCGCCCCAGCGGGCTGTAGGCGACGAAAGCGATTCCGAGCTCCCGGCATGCGGGCAGCACTTCCCTTTCGGGGTCGCGCGTCCAGAGGGAATACTCCGTCTGGAGAGCGGCCAGCGGGAATACCTCGTTCGCGCGGCGCAGCGTCGCCGCCGACGCCTCGCTGATGCCGAGTTCGCGGACCTTTCCCTGCCGCGCCAGGTCGGCCATCGCCCCGACGGTCTCCTCGATCGGTATGGTTGAGTCGACGCGATGACAGTAATAAAGGTCGATCGTCTCGATGCCGAGACGGCGGAGACTTGCCTCGCACGCCTCGCGCACATATTCCGGACGCCCGCAGATACTGCGGCGGTAGCTTCCGTCCTCGCGCACGATGCCGAATTTCGTGGCGATGACGACCTCCTTCCGGCGCTTTTTAAGAAATTTTCCCAGCAGCCTCTCGTTATGCCCCAAGCCGTACATGTCCGCGGTGTCGAAGAAATTGATCCCCGAATCCAACGCCTGTTCCAGCGTGGCGAGCGACTCGGCATCGTCCCTGGGCCCGTAGAATTCACTCATCCCCATGCAGCCGAGGCCGATCGAGGATACCGAAAGGGGGCTCCTTCCCAGGGACACACGCTTCATGTCGGACATATCTTGTCCAAGGCCGACCATAAACAGGGAAGCCCCTCGGAGCTAGCCCGCATTTCTCACCACGCTTCTGCTGCGGCGGCGGATACAGGCATGCCTACTGCGTTGCGCTCGGTCGGGCTCCTCGACGTAGTGTAAACTACGCCTGCGTCACCCTCGGTCGCGACGCCTTGTATCCATACCCGTCTCCACCGCCTCGCTACGAACCATGGTGAGAAATGCGGGCTAGGGGCTTCCCTGGGTGTCTTCATGATTCGCACGTTACCCTATGGAAATTTCGACGCCCTTACTTGCACAACGTCGCGAAACCCGCCAGGGAGAACTGGTTCGTGTCGATCCTGGCGCCGTTGATGTATTTCGGGCTGCTGTCCACCGATGTCGCATGCTGCGAGCGCTCGTCCACCAGGATGAAGATGAGGACGGCATTCCAGTTCACCGTCTTTTGCGAATCCTGCGCCATCCCCCAGTTCGTCCAGGCCGTCTTCCAGTATTTCCCCGTCCGGTCGTAGATCACCTTCCAGTGCCCGATGTTCAGCTCCTTGTCGATGTACATGATCTGCTTGCCGTAGTTGTAATACGGGTCTTTCGGAGTCCCCTCGATGATCCAGACCGGCCTCTTCGTCCATACGGCGCTGTCGACGAACCACGGAGCCGCGGAACCTCCTTTATTCCCAAAACTCCACTTCACCAGTTCCTTGTTCCTCAAGTCGAATTCCCATTCGCCGTCCTTGTTTTTGTTGACGCCCAGTGGTTTGGACCCGATGAAACCGCCGAGAACTTCACCTTCTCCGATGACCTTCCACTTGAAGCTGGAAATGGCCCCATCGTATATCCCGTACCCGCCGTCGTCCCTTGCGAAGTCCGAGCCGAACATGGCGTCGGACCGCCCCGCCGGTGTCAATCTCCTTACACGCCGGATCGCCGGAACATACCCGTTCAGCATGTCTTCTTTTTCGACGCGGTAGCGCCATGTCATCTGTGCGGTGCCGGCCATGTCGAAGGGGCTGGTTACCAGCACCTGGTTGACGCTTTCAAAATTATCCTTATTCGGCCAGTTTTCCGCATCCTGGTATCCGTCGAACGGCTTGCTGTACCAGTCCACGAAGATGGACCTTTCATATCCGGTCTTCCGTCCCATGAACTTGAAATCGATCTTGGTTTTCAATGGCCCGTTCGCGTCCCTCATGTATAACGTGTTCCACATGATTTTTTCGCCGGCTTCCGGATCTGTGATCTTGACGTCCGGGAACGGGATACCCTTGATGAATTTCGGAGTTTTCCCCGTGCCGGCCTCGACGATCGCCTTTTTCGCCGTCAATTTATATTTCCCGATATTCTCTTTCTTCGACTCGATCACCCAGGCCGGCAACACCTGGTTCGGATCGTATTCAAGCGAGCCGTACTTCACCACCATTTCGCCGGTTTTCACCCATTTCAGGGCGCTCTCCGGCAACAGCCCTTTGAGCGTTTCCCAATTCGTTCGGTCGATCCGTTTCAGTTCGGCGGCCGATGCGCACACCGCCATCCCGAAAATAACCAGAACGCCCGCAGCAACCATCCATAACCTTTTCGATACCTTCATACGCGTTCCTCCATCCGGGAAATATCGTTCCTGGAACTTCCGCGCAATTAAAACAGCCGGGTAACGGTGAAAGATGCCTGATCCCGATCGCGTAATATGCCCACGCTGACATCATCCTTTCCGGTAACGCCGTAATAGGCGACTTTGAAAACCCACGGATCGAAGGATTTCTCGAGAGAAGGAATAAACATCAATGCTCCTCTCGGATCGTAGGCAAGCGCGAGTTGCGGGGTTAGCGTCCCTTCCATATAGCTTGTGAACGCGATCATGGTGATTTTCTGGTCATACCGGACCTGTTTCATGAATTCACCGGTGGGAAATTTCGGCAAGGCTATCTTCATGCGGTCGTCGTAACTCGGGTAATACTCCGCGAAATACTGGAAGAACACATTGAACATGGATCTTTCATTCAATGCCCTGATCCAGAAGTTCTTGTCGAGCCCAACCATGTACCTGAGAACATTCTTTTTGGGGATATCCCCCGTCCTGAAGTCTCCGAACAGGACCGGCGCGTTGACCTGGGGGATGAACACCGGTTCGTTCCAGAACATTGCGACTTCCGAGCGGATCACGCCTTCGACATGGGGTTCGAAGAAGTTGACCGATCCGCCGGTCACCCATTCGGTCTTGTAGAACAGGTCCTGGAATACGGGGCCTCCCGCGGCTGCAGGATCGAACGTAACGATCGCGGCGGGGGAATCGATGATCGTTTGATACTGGGCAAGAGAAAAATTGAAGTTGTCTCCGAGTACTCCCTGCAGACGGGCTCCCATGCGGCTGCTTTCGAAAGTCTTCTCAGGCTTGTGCACCCTGGTCGGAACCGCGGAAGCCGGCATCGGGAAGGCAAACGGCGTCCCGAAAGGCGCCATGGGGGAAACCTTCTGGCTGCCCAAGCCCGGATTCCAGAAACCTTCGATGGAGAGTGAGGATACCGGCCCGACATTTCCCAGATTATACGTTCCGCGGACCATCCAGATCGGAATACGGCGGTCATCCAGATCCTCGAAACTCCCGCCGAACGTATCGTCCAACGGGTTGATCCTGTCCAGCAGGCGGAAAATATCCGTTTCGCCCCAGGAGAGATTCTGCCTCCCGATGCGCAGGAATCCCTTCCCCTTCGTGTAATCTACGTACGCCTCCCAGACATCCGCGTCTTTCTTGAAATCATCGATTTCCGCCTTGTTCGAGTTCCTCACTTCCTGGAACGCCTTGGGCCCGTAATCGTAGATTCCGTCGTAAAGAAACCGGCCGACCAGGTGATACTTGACTTCGGCCGTCGTTTCCGTCTGTTTCGACAGGGTCTGGTTCAGTTCCACCAGCCCGAGATTCCTTTCCTGCACCATGTTCCCCCTGGCGACTGTGGGAAAGGTGAAACCCTCGGACCGGTCCGTGCGCCATGAGAGCCGGGCCTGTACCTTTCCTTTCACTTCCAACGGATTTTCGCCAAGATGGAAGTAAGATGCCGCGTGAGCAAGACCTTGCAGCAGAGCCAGCGACAGCAGGAAGTTCAGTACCCCGAAGGTACCTTTTCCGACCTTCATCTTCTCCTCCCTCGTTCCCTTTTTTTTGCAATTCCTTCCCACATCGTTTTTCATCTCCCCTCTGACCTTTTTTGACAGAACCGGATTCCGTCGGAACGGTCAGTGATGCCTGAGCATTCCCGCCTTCACTTTCGGCTTGAATATGGTCACGAGAACGGGGATCAAAATCAGTGCGTTGATCATGTTGAGCAGCATCAATATCGTCAGGAGAAGCCCCATTTCCGACTGGAACTTCATGTTCACGAAGATCATGAAGAAAACGCCCGCCAGCATGGTGGATTCCGTGAAGACGATCGTCTTGCCGGTGGTATCCATGGCGACCCTGTTCGCGGTTTGATAATCTCCCGTTGCGGCATACTCCTCGTTCGTCCGGGAAAGCAGATAGATGCCGTAGTTGATCCCTATTCCGACCGCGATGGCGGCCACGGGAACCGAATTGATGTTCACGTCGATGCCGTAGATCAACATGAATATCTCGGTGATGATCTGGGACACCGCCAGGGGAATTATGAGAATGAAGCCGCACTTTACGGAACGGAATGTCAGGACGCAGAGCAGGAAACAGGCGAGGAAAACCACTATGAGGGAAACCCAGTAGGAGTATTCGACCTCCTGGTTCACCGCGTAAAGGATCCCCAGCAGGCCCCCTGCGAGACGGTAATTCACCTTTTCCGGCTTGTTCTTCTCGATGAACTCCCTGGCTTTCGCGATGCAATTCTTGATCAGGTCGCTGTTGTAGGATTTGTAGAAGCATGTGATGGTGGCGTTCGTCCAGCTGGGATCCACATAGACGTCCATCTCTCCCGGAGCGGCATTGTTCCTGATGATGTAGCCGATCTGGGCGAGGTCCTTGTCGTTCTTGGGGATCATCTCCCACTTTGGATTTCCCTCATGGAACATCCGGTAGACGCGCTTGATCATGTTATTGAAGGTCAGGGTCCCTCCCGCGCCCCCTTCCGTCGCCATGAAATACTGGAAATCCTCCATCGACTTCAACGTGCCGTAATTCTTTATCGCCCCCTGTTCCTTACCCTCAGCGAGAATGATGAGCTGCGTTGCTCCCACGAAGTTCTTGTTGAAGAAACGGAAGGAATCGTTATAGGGGTGGCTGGGGAACAGGATGGCGGATCCGGCTTCGGTATCGCCGATCCTCAGGTTGTGGGTGTATATGCCGCCCACGACCAGGATAAAGCCCACGATACCGACCACTACCCAACGGCTCCTGCCTTCGGAGGGCATTACCAGGAATCTTGAAATCTTCGAGTAGAAACGACCCCGCGTCTGCCGCTCGATCTTGTCGGCGCTCGGGGGCTTGATGAAGGAAAGAAGGAGCGGATTCAGCGTAGGAACCGTCAGCACGATCGTCATGACCCAAAAGGAGGAAAAAAATCCGAGCTGCCTCATGATTGGGATTGTCGCTACGGAGATCAGCAGGAGACCGACCGCATCCGTAAACGTGGAGAGGATCGCGGGGGCAAGCATTTCCCCGTACCCTTTGACGAGTGACTCCTTTCGATCCCCGATCCGCAGATATTCTTCGTAGTACCGGGACATGCACTGGACCGAATGGCTCATGAGCCTGGCGGATATGATGAGCGGCACGACCAATATCAACGGATCGAGCGAATACCCGAGCATGCTCGCGAAACCGAGCCCCCAGATGGCACTGATTACCGCGGACAGGAACGGAACGAGAACTCCCTGCAATGTGCGGAAATAGTAGAACAGCAGGGCGATGAGGACGACCAGGGTAACTACCAGCATTTTTCCGATCTGCGGCGCCAGGCTGTAGATATAGGAGTAAAGAGCCGGATATCCCGTTATATAAATTCGATGGTTATCATCGCTCTCCGACTTTCTTATCTCCTCGATTTTTTTGTAAACCGTGGATGGGTCCCAACCCTCCTCCCAGAATCCCGCATAGATGGCGGCCGATTTATCGTCGGGAGAAACGTAGAACCCCCTGACGCCCTCGTTGCTGTATATGGAGCGCTTGATTTCCTGCAATCCGATGTCGCTTCGCTGAATTCCGGCATGGATCATCGGTTTCAGGGTGATGCCCATCCCCGTAACTTCGACATTCTTGATTTTGGGGTGAGTGATCGATGCCAGCTGCGCAGGGTTGCACCCCTCCACTCCGAGCATTGCTTGCGTGATTCGGTCGACCTTGTCTATGGTCTTCCAGTTGTAGATATCCCCGTTCTTTACCTCGATAGCCAACACCATGACGTTCGCGCTGCCGAACATGCTCCTGTACTTGTTGTAGAGCTGGATGAACGGGTGCCTGGGGGGATAGAAGGAAACGAAGTCGGTGGCGATTTTCAGTTTAGCGCCGTAGTATCCGAAAATCGCGGTTCCGGCGATGATCAACAGGATAAAGGGGATTCTGAACTTCAGGATCAAGGAAACATAACGTTCCGGCAACGACATCTTATTGCCGGTTTTCCCGGTTTCGTCCGCTCGGTTCCTGTCGCCTACCATGTGATCTCCCTATCCTTCAAGCCGAACGTCAAACCGTTTGCGCCGGCGCCGAAACCGACAGTCGATGCGGCTTGCGGAGATATTTTTACCGTGCCGAACCAGAACAACTGGATCCCCAGCGGAACCTCCAGGGACTTCCAGCTTTTTCCTCCATCCGCAGTGCGCAGCAATGTTCCGCGGTCTCCGACCGCATATCCGGAATTTCCCCGCAGGTCGACGTTGTATATGGCTTGCTTCGTTGGGCTATCCGAGCGTTTCCAACTTCTCCCGCCGTCCCAGGATTGAATGATTACGCCTTCCAGGCCGGCCGCGATCATTCTCCCGCCATGCTCGGCCAGGCAAAACAGGCTCTGCTCCGCAACCGGCGGTCCTTTCGCCCACGTCTGTCCCTGATTGTTAGAGATGAAAATGCTCCCGAACTCGCCGACGATCGTTCCTCCCGCTTTCGTCATGCGGACGGCATAGAGGACGATATCTTCGGAAAGGTGGATATCTTTCCAGTTCTTTCCCCCATCAGTGGTAATAATAATTGCTCCCCAATCTCCAACGGCACAACCACGAAGGGAATCATAAAAATGTACTCCGAAGAGGTGTTTATCTATCCCTGAACTTTGTTTTATCCATGTTCTTCCCCCATCGGCTGAATGGAGAATCGTTCCAGAACTACCGGTTATCCAACCGTTTTTTCCATCCGGGAAACACACGGAAAACAATTGTTCGGAAGAGCCGCTCTTGATGTATTGCCAACTTTTGCCGCCATCGGCAGATAAATATATTCTTCCGCTCTCTCCTACAATAATCACTTCCTTTTCCGAGATAAAAGTGGATGAAAAAATGTTTCCGTGAATTTCTTTTGAGCTTAATAAATTACCGTTTTCCTTTGCGCACAGAGGGGAGCAAAAAAACAATGAAATGGCCGAAATCAATAATATTCTCGCGAATATATTTCTTTCCTCCATTCTAAATCCTTTCATCGAATGCTGAATTAATGATTCGGGTGTTAACATTATAAGCGAGCAATATCCGGGCCAATAAATCCGGATACACCCGGGTCCCCGTCGATATGCGGGTTATCAATTCGAAATGTAACGGTTTTTTACTGAATGGACGGGCTATTTAAGAGTTTAAAAAGGATTAACGGGGAGTAAGCTTTCCAATTATGAAAACATTGCGTTCCATCCATGAAACATAGCGAATCCGTGCATGCGCATGTTTCATTTTAATTCCGGAAAATATATTTTTCCTCCTCCAGTATCGCATCGGCCAATTGCCGTTTTGCTGCAAGAAGACCGGAGGCATCGTATCTCCCGTGTCCAAGTATACCATTCAAGATCCTGCCGACGTTCTCTCCTTCTTCGATGAAAAGTGTTGCCTTGCGGGCGGCCGCGGCGGTTTCCTCCCCCGTATTGAACGCAAGTATCTTCACTGCAGCGGCAAGGGCTTCGTTTCTGGTGAAGGACGGCATTCCGGAAATTTTCTCCGCCCGCAGAACGGCGCTCTCGAGGGCGAATATATTGATGGCGACATCCGCCATTGCCGACAGGACCTCCTGCTCGTCTTTTAACCGGTCTGCGAACTTCTCAACCGCCGCTCCCGCGATCGCCAGGAACAGATGCTTCAAATTCCGCAGCAGCTTTTTCTCGGCGGAATAAGGCAACGTGGAATCCCTCTCTCCGGCGTCGTACGATTCCAGCGCATCGAGAGCAAACTGCATTTCCCTCATGAACGGAATTTCTCCCTGGGCTGCACGCTTCAACAGCGTTCCGGCAATCAATATACGGTTGATCTCGTTGGTCCCCTCGAAGATCCGGTTTACGCGTTCGTCCCTGTAGTATCGTTCCGCGGCATACTCACGAAGGAATCCATAACCTCCGTGAATCTGCACCACTTCGTCGACTACGCGTGAGAGCATCTCGCTGCAGAACACTTTCGCGATCGCGCATTCCGTCGCGTATTCCTCGATCCCCTTCTGGAGCTCCTCGTAGGAGTCGCGGGTTCCTTTCGGAATGAATGCCAGCCTGTCGTCGATCATGCCGGAGAGACGGTAGACAAGGGACTCCGATGCGAAGATGACCGCGGCCATGTCGGCGATTTTCTCCTTGACGGCCCCGAAAGTGCGGATGGGAACTCCGAACTGCTTCCGCACGTTTGAGTATTTCACCGCTTCGATGAACGCGTGTTTGGCGTTGCCGGTAACCGCCGCCCCCAGCTTGAACCGGCCGACGTTCAGCACGTTGAAAGCGATTTTATGGCCCTTGCCGATTTCCCCCAGGACGTTTTCCACCGGAACGTGCACGTCTTCAAGTATCACCTGCGTCGTGGAAGATCCCTTGATCCCCATCTTGTTCTCTTCCGGACCGGGGTTGACCCCCGGAAACGTCCGCTCTACGAGGAATGCAGTGAACTTCTTCCTGTCGACTTTGGCGAACACGGTGTATAGGTCGGCGAAACCGCCATTGGTGATGAACTGCTTGGTCCCGTTCAAAACGTAATGTTTCCCGTCCGCAGAGAGGGTGGCCGACGTTTTCGCGCCGAGAGCGTCGCTCCCGGCATCCGGCTCAGTCAGGCAATAGGCGGACATCCATTCCCCTGTGATGAGCTTTTCGAGGTATTTCTCCTTCTGATCATCGGTCCCGTAATAGACGAGCGGCAGGATGCCGATGCCGTTCAGCACCATGTAAGAGACCATGAAACCGCCGTACCTGGAAACCTTCTCGGAAGCCAGCATGCTCGTCGCCTTGTTCAGATCGAGACCGCCGTACTCCACCGGAGCGTCGATCATAATCAGTCCGAGCTCGCCGCTTCTCCTGAGAAGCCTCACCATGAGTTCCAGGTCGTGATTCTCCAGCTTATCGACGTTGGGCATCACCTCATTGTCCACGAACTGTTCGATGGTATCGGCGAGCTGCCTCTGCTCGTCGTTGAAATCCTCCGGGGTGAATACGTCCTGACAGGACCCTTCGGCGATGAGGTATTCCCCTCCCTTATAAATCTTTCGGGCCAGCGTCATTGTCTGCACCTCGAAACGTATTTTCCCGGCATTGTACGGACCTTACATCCGTTCGAAGATACCCGCGGCGCCCATTCCGCCTCCGATGCACATGGAGACCATTCCGTACCGGGTACCGGTTCGCTTCATCTCGTGGAGCAGAGTCGCGGTCAGCTTCGTCCCGGTGCATCCGAGAGGATGTCCCAGAGCGATCGCGCCTCCGTTCACGTTCACCACGGCGGGATCCATCCCCAGCAGTTTCATGCAGGCGATGGCCTGCGACGCGAACGCTTCGTTCAGTTCGACGAGGCCGATCTCTTCCTGGCGAAGTCCCGCGGTTTTAAGGGCTGCCGGAATCGCTTCCGCCGGTCCGATACCCATGATTTCCGGAGGCACCCCACGGACCGCAAAACAGACGAAACGTGCAAGGGGAATGATTTCGTGACTTTTCAGGAATTCCTCCGACACTACAAGGACTGCCGCGGCGCCGTCGGTCGTCTGGGAGGTGTTTCCCGCAGTCACCGTGCCGCCGACCTTGAACGCCGGTTTCAGCTTGGCCAATCCTGTCGGCGTCGTATCCTTCCGGACGCCGTCGTCCCGATCCACGATCTCTTTCCCTTTTCGTATCTTCCCGTCCACAACCGCGCACGTTTCCACGTCCACGGGGATGATCTCTTCCCGGAATTTTCCTCCGTCGATGGCGGATGCCGCCTTTGCATGACTTGCACATGCAAAGAGATCCTGTTCCTCCCGGGTGATGCCGTACTTCCCGGCGACGATCTCCGCGGTGATTCCCATCGCCGCATGCGTTTCAGGCCAATTGGAGAATAGCGAAGGGTTGGCGCTGTATTTGTTTCCACCCAGAGGGACGCAGCTCATGCTCTCGGCTCCCCCCGCGACGATGCAGTGTGCCAATCCCGCCATGATCCGTTCGGCCGCCGTCGCGATGGTCTGCAAGCCCGAGGAGCAGAAGCGGTTGACGGTCTGCGCGGGAACCTGGTAAGGCACTCCCGCTTTCAGCGCGGCCATTCTGGCCATGTTGAATCCCTGTTCTCCTTCGGGGAAAGCGCAACCGATCAGGATGTCCTCTATCTCCATCGGGTCGATATCGGCCCGTTCCAGCAGTCCTTTCAAGGCAACCGCGGCCAGGTCGTCCGGCCGGACGTCCTTGAGCTTCCCCCTTTTTGCACGGCATGCAGGCGTTCGGTAGGCCGCAAGGATATAGGCGTTCTTCATCCGTCTCCCCCTCAGTTTCGCAGCGCTTTCCCTTTTTTCAGCATGTGCTCTATGCGCTCCAGCGTCTCCTTCCGTCCGCACAAGGCGACGAAGGCATCCCTTTCGAGGTCCAGCAGGTACTCTTCCGTGATCGGCGTACCGGCGGGCACGTCTCCTCCTGTGATAACGCCTGCGACGACTCCTCCGAGGTGCTCCTCGTATTCCGTGACGAACCCGCCCATCTTCATGTTCCAAAGTTGAGCCTTAAGGGTCGCTCCCACGCTCCGGCCCGGCGCCTTCAGGCCGGTCAGAGGCCGGGAAGGCCGATAGTTGCAGGAAAGGGCGAGGACTTTCCGTTTAGCGTCGGAGATCCGCCTGTCGAGGTTCATCGTAATCGCGTCCCCGTGGCGGAGAAATCCCATGGGGTATAGCTCCGCGGCCGAAGAACTGACCTTCGCCATCGCTATATTCATGAAATTCTTCGCGATGAAGGGGGAAACGTCGGTCTCGCCTTCTTCTGCCCGGCGGATCGCCCGGATCGCCATTTCCTTCGTCCCCCCGCCTGCGGGGAGCAGCCCTACGCCGATCTCGACCAGCCCCATGTACGTTTCCGCATGAGGGTTGATAGCGTCGGAGTGGAGGCATATTTCGCACCCTCCGCCGAGGGCGCTGCCATGGGGCGCCGCGACCACCGGAACGCCGGAGTACTTCAACTCCATGACGGTCGTCTGAAAATTTTTAACCATGCGGTCGATGCTTTTATAAGCGCCTTTCATGATCATTCCCGCCAGGTTCGCAAGGTCGGCCCCGGCTGAGAAGACACGCCCCTGGTTGGCGATCACCAGCCCTACGCCCTCCTCTTCGGCCCGGCGGATCGCCTTGCCGGTCATGGAAAGGATCCCGTCATCGATCGCGTTCATCCTGGTGTGGAATTCGAGGCAGAAGACGCCGTCCCCCAGATCGACGACGGATGCGCCCGGAATGCCATCGACCAGGCCGCCGCTCTTCTTGAGGATGGATAGGTTTACCGCGTCCTGAGGTCTCCGCACCTCCGCGTATCGTCCCCCGGCCAGATCCAGGCGGCATGCTTTCCCATGCCGTTCCTCGTAAAACCTTTCGACGCTTTTCAGTTTCCCGGGAACCTTGAATCCTTCGCGCTCCGTCCTCCGGACGAACTCGGATACCCCGATGGCGTCCAGCATCTCGAAAGGGCCAATATCCCAGTTGAAGCCCCATTTCATCGCATCGTCGACGCTGGCGATGTCGTCGGCGATCTCGGGAATCCGGCGGAAGGCGTAGATCAACGTGTCGCGGAGGGTCCTCCAGGCAAACTCCGCTCCCTTGTCGCGACCGGCGACTACCGCCGCCAGTCTCTTCGCCGGATCGCCGCAGGCCTTTGCGGCGCCCACAGAGGGAAAGGTCGGGCGGCGGCACTCGTCGTATTTGCCCGAGATGTAATCGTAATAATGTTTCGAGTCCCCCTTTTCCCCCTTCACCTTCTTGTAAAACCCCTGCTTGCTCTTGTTCCCGAGAAGCCCCTTATTCGCCATTTCCTGGAGAAAAAAGGGGATCCGGAAAACGTCCCGTTCCTCGTCTTCGGAGAGGAGAGAAAAGGAGTTGTTACCCACGTGGATCAGGGTATCGATTCCCACAAGGTCGGCGGTGCCGAATATGCCGCTCCCTGGACGGGCGGTGGCCGATCCGGCAACGGCATCAACCTCCTCGACGGTCATGCCCATGTCCACCATGTGGCGCATGGCGTTATACATGGAGTACACGCCGATCCGGTTCGCGATGAAGTTCGGGGTGTCCTTTGCCTGGACAACGCCCTTGCCGAGGCGCCGTTCGATGAAGTCGGCCATGAAGGCAGCCACGCCCGGTTCCGTATGACGAGTCGAGACGATTTCCACGAGACGCATGAAACGGGGAGGATTGAAGAAATGAGTAACCAGGAAATTCTTTCGTATCGGCGCCGGAAGGATCTCCGCCATCTCGTTGGCGGAAAGGCCGCTTGTATTCGTGGACAGGATGGCCCCATCCCTTAAGTGGGGAACCACCGTGCCGGCGAGGAGCCGCTTCTTGATATCCATGTTTTCTATTACGGCCTCGATCACCCAATCGCATTCGGCGAGCCTTCTTGCGTCGTCCTCGAAATTCCCCGTTTCGATATACGAAACATATTCGGGCCGGTAAAACGGCGACGGCCTCATCTTTCTCAATCCCTCGAGTCCGGCCGCCGCAATTCTGTTTCGGACCTTCGGATCAGTAAGGGCGAGCCCTCCGGACTTCTCGGACTCAGTGAGATTTTCGGGAACCAAATCAAGCAACAGGACGGGGAATCCTGCGTTCGCCAAATGGGCCGCGATCGTAGCCCCCATTACTCCGGAGCCCAATACAGCGGCTTTTCCGATCCGGTTCATAGCTCCTCCAAGATCGTTGTCTTCAATACTGCCGGGAATCCGTTCTTTCCGCCGAGTTCGTCCCGGCGGTTCCCGAAAACATAGTAGATAGTATGCGCTATGTCAAGGGGCGATATTTCCCCCTGCAACGAGGGCGCCGCTCACCATTTTTTCGGTAAATTGATCATGCCCAGGAATGCGTCCGCCATTTTATCTATGGGGACTTTCTTCTCCCGCAGCAGACCCTGGATCGCGATCCCCTGCACCGCGCCGAAGAAGGCAATGGCAGCCGCGCGCGGATTACGGATCGCCGGGTGGTTCGCCAAAACGTTTTCGAACGTGTCGACGAATATGTCACAGGCTTGACGGATCTTGGCCAGGGAAGGATCGTCCGTTCCTGCGAACTCGGTAGTGAGGGCCGCCAGGCAGGTGGTCGCTTCGGGATTCCTGTTGAAATGTTCGACCATGAGGTCGACCACCTCACGGACCGTTTCCGCAGAGCGCCCTTTCTTCTTCAACAAGGAACGGTAGCTTTCGATCCCTCGAGCCCGCCCGTCCACCACGGCGTCGAGCAGGGCTCTCTTGTTGGGGAAATGGTGAAAAAGCGCCCCTTGCGTCATCCCGATCGCCTTTGCGATGTCGGCGACCGTTGTTTTATGAAAGCCTTGTCGGGCGAACAGCTTCGTTGCTTCCATGATGATCATCCGTCTCGTTGCCTGGGCTTTGGCATCGTAGGAGGATTTACGGCTTCGGTTGCGCAAAAAATTGCCCCCTCACATGGACCGACAGCGATCCCATCGTTGGGTAAGGGTATATTAAAGTTTCGTATTTAGACAAGTGCCGCAAAGGAATGGTGCCGCAAAGGAATAGGATCCGGCACTTTAGAGACAGCTTTCCCGTTCTACGCCGCCCTGTTTCGCGCCGACTCGCCCCCGCCCCCTTCGTCGCCCCACAGGTCCTCGCCCTCCGCTTTTACGCCCTCGGGGCGGGCGAGGACTTGCCCGGATCCTTTTCCGCCCATGCCGGGGTAACGCTTGTGCAGCAGCCACGCTCCGACCGCCGCCCCCGCGAAAAGCACGATACTCAAGGATATGAGCAGAAACAATATTCCCAATCCGGTCTCGTCGCTCATGCGATCCTCCTGTGACACCGCGCCCGGTCATGTTCGGGTGCTCTTTTTTGATGCCGTGGGCGAGCCGGACAATTCGGCGGGTCAACAACATGCCCGCCGGCGAAACAGGGGGGTTTCCATTGCTACCTTCCCGGTCGTCGTCATGCCATCCTCTTCCCGCTCGATCTCATCGAACCGGACCCTGAGACCCGGATTCGCGAGGTAAGTGTCCATACGTTCTTCAGCGCATCCTTGACGGTAGGCTCTCAATATTTCTTCATATAGTGGCATGACACAACCTCCCTATCCCCAAGGGGGAGCCTGATGCCGCGGTTCCCTTTCGTCTGACCACGCGGCTGCGTGCGTTTCGCACGGAACCCCACCGCCACCCCCGTATTGTCCGGCCGTGGACCGTGACCTCGAAGGGGTCTCCCTGTTGTAGCCGCCACTGCTCCTCCACCGAAGGTGCTTACGAACCTGGAGTGAAGAAGAGCTTTTCGACGAACCTTCCTGCCAGCCGGGGAGAGGCGAACGACAGTGCCTGGAAGACATGTCGTATCGCCCATTCGCGAACTATTAGAGAACGAACGTTCGTGCTATGTCGGTAGGAGACTCTTTCCCGGTTCGCCATATATCCTCCTGGAACAGTTAACGGGTTTTGGTCGTGCCCGCCGATCCTCGCCGTCCGGATTTTCCCGCGGAGGCGGTTCGCCGGTAGGATTTCAACAAGCGATCCAATGCAGCCTGACGTCTTTCTTCCGTCTCTTCACTGCCAAGCAACGTGCGGTAGAGGTGGAATCCCAGAAGCAAGGAGTAGAGATCGAACGCGAACTGGTCGCAGTCGATGTCATTCCGGAAATAGGCGGTATCCGCGGCCGACTTCGCGACGCGGCGCAGGCACTCGAGCCACGACTCCTGCTGGGAAAGCAGGAAATCCCTGACCTTCCCCGGACGATCCTTGAAGTCGGTGCTCGCAGTGACGAAGATGCACCCGCCGCCAAGACTTAGCGAATAGCGCACCCAGTTTCCGACCAGCGCCCGTATTCGGGGCTCGCCGGATTCGAGGCGAAGCGCGGGGACGACCACATCATGCGAGAACATCTCTCCGGCATACCGCAAAAGTTCGATCTGTAGGTTTTCCTTCGACTTGAAATGCGCGAAAAGGCCGCTCTTCGACATCCCGGTCGCTTTCGCCAATGTGCCTATGGTCACGGACTCGAGCCCAAGACGGCTGGCCAGGTCGAGCGCCGTTCCCAGGATGGTTAGTTTGGTTTCCGTCCCTTTGGTCATTCGCAATTTAATAGCACGATCGTTCGTGCCTGTCAATGAAGTCTTTGGTCTTACCCTATACACGCTCCCGGCACTCGAAGGAAATTACCGCCCATGTATGACCGCATATCCGTTTCGGAAAGACCGGCCTCCTTCATCTCCTCGACCAGCAAGACCAGGTTACGTACATCGTCGTATCCGCTTATCATGTCCGGCAGGTTGCCGCCGCCGTCCGTGCCTTTTTCACATCCGGAGTTGCAAGCGTTGAAATAGAATAATTGTCAAGAACCGCATCAGGGAGGGAAAGGTGACGATCGGCGCCAGGAGCTACAAGTATTGGACATCCGTCCGATGGACGGGAGAGAAGAAAGCAGAGCTGACCTCAGCCGGGAAGGCTTCCATCGAGGCCGGCACCCCGCCCGAGTTCAAGGGGCACGAGGGGATCTGGTCCCCCGAGGACCTTTTCGTCGCCTCCGTAAACGTTTGCATCATGTCCACGTTCCTGGCGTTTGCAGGCCGCGCCGGGCTCGCTTTCGATAAATACGAAAGCGATGCGGAAGGACTCCTCGAATTCGTGGACAATCGTTTCGTGTTCACGAAAATGGTCGTGCGCCCGCGGATCGCGCTTCGATCGGCCGAGGACAGGGCGAAGGCGGAGGAGATACTCCACAAATCCGAGCGGAATTGCCTTATCTCTAACTCCATCCGGACGGAAGTGACGCTCGAACCCGCGTTCATTTAATGACTTGAACACCGTGCTGCGTCGCTTGAAGCATGGTCGGCCATGAGCGGTTCCGCAGGGTTATCTGCGGTTACCGGAGCAAAGTTGCTTCCAGCGGAAACAATCCACGGTGTGATCGTTGACCATTCCCACCGCCTGCATGTGAGCGTAGCAGATGGTGGTTCCGACGAAGCGAAATCCTCGCTTCTTCAGGTCGCGGCTCATGGCATCGGAAACCGGGGTGCTGGCCGGAATCTCCTGGATGCGCTTCCACGCGTTCCGGATCGGCCGGCCATCCACGAAACGCCACTGGTAGGCGTCGAAGGAGCCGAACTCATCCCGGATCTTCAGGAACGCACGCGCATTGGTGACGGCGGACTCTAACTTCAGGCGATTGCGTACGATGCGATCGTTGGCCAGGAGTTCCGCTACCTTCGCGCCGTCGAACCGTGCCACAGCCTCGGGGTCGAATCCGTCGAATGCCTCCCGGTAAGCCTGCCGTTTGCGAAGGATTGTGATCCATGAGAGACCTGCCTGGGCGCCTTCCAGCGTCAGGAACTCGAACAGGAGCCGGTCGTCGTGGACCGGCACTCCCCATTCATGGTCGTGATAGGCAACATAAAGCGGGTCGCTTCCCGGCCAGGCGCATCGCTTCCGTGTTGGTTCGCGGTCCAAATATTCCTCCTCATCGTTTACCGGGCAAAAGCCTCCCGTCGAACCTGAATATATCCGGTTTGCCGATAACGAGCTTCCGAAAGTCGGGATGCGCGGGATTGAGAAGGTAGTTCCGCTCCATCGGGACGACGACGGAAGGAACCGCCAGCACTGCCGTGCGTTTTGATACGACCCAGGCATCCCCGAGCGTCTGGCACCTGCGCGGATACGGTGCGCTACCGCGCCAATGCATTGGCAGCGTGGAGATATCGATCGTCTCGATTCGAACGGATTCGGGAATGTCGGCGGGGATTGCCACGTAGCCCGTGGGCATATCCTCCACGTCCGCATGCACCAGCAGCTCCAGGGCAGCCAAAGATACGGTCGACGCGGTGTATACGATCGGCGTACCTTCCGAGTTCCACCGGCCGGCTTGCCTGCGAGCCCCCTCCCCGTCGAACGCAGTTGCCGAAAAGCGTGACTTTACAAGCCGCCAGACCCGTGTCAACCGAAGATTCCGTGCTCAAGACGTCCCAGGACGCGCTCTACTTCCAAGGCACCGATGTCGGTATCCATGACCCTCAGGGGGACCCGTCCGCCGAGTGAACGATTCGGCTTATGCAGCCAACGCCGCGCCTTCTCCTCGTCCTCAAGCACGTCCAGCGCCCTTGCGAAGATGCGCGCCAGGCGCGCCAGGCGATCGGATTCAGCTGCGTTCAGCCGCTGATGCCGGGCTTTCCGCCGAGCCATTGTTCGGGACGAGGAGGCGACCAGATCGATGGCCTCGGCGGCGCTCAGGGCGATCTTCTCGCACACCCGTTCGAAGGAGGAAAACGGAAGCCCGTGCTTTACGGCTTCATCGAGATCGAACGGAGATTGGATCTTTCTTCCCAGAACCCGGTCTCCTCCCAAAACCTCGCAAATTCGAAGTATGGCCTCCATGTGTTCCCTCCCGATGCGGTCAACACGTGCAATTATTGCCACATGGCGACATCGTACTGCCTTATGGCAGGCATGTCAAGCGGATGGGATACTGTTACTAACCGGGAAAGATACGGAAAGTCGCTATGTATACAGGTGGGGTTCTCTTGCCCTATTGATATCAAAACCCGGTTACGACATGCCGGTTCTCCGTGTTATATATCTTCCGGCATCCGTGGCATTGCATCGCGAAGGCCGGGGGATGCCACGCGATTGCCATGGTCGTCTGAACACGTAAGGCATCAATCGCGGGCCGGCGATCGTTCGGGAGGAGCGGGTGTCTGATAAGAGTAAATCGGTCGACGAACGGGTCCCGCACATCGCGGCGCAGCTGGTGGAGCGGGACATCTGCCTGCTCTACCACCAGCTCGCGAATGCCCGGCCGTTTCTCGGGGCGCCCGCGGCCTACAGCGACTGCAAGGAAAGCCTGGCCGAAGCCATCGTCCTGGCCCGCAAAACGGGGCTGGACGAGAAGGTGCGGGAACTGGAGACGAAGCTGGCGCACTACAAAACCGTCTACCGAAGCCAGTTCTCCTCCTGATGGCGGGCGGCCCTCTCCGAACAGCCCATAACGGGTTGCAATCAAGATAATCCCGAAATTCCGTATTCTCAGCAACACCGATGCGGATATAAGCTAAGGATTGTGGGTGGAGGCGGTCGCAAAGCATTCGAACCGAGGGGGAGGTGCCCTTTGAGGCAATGCTTATGGAACCTGCAGACGTGCCAACCTATATCACGATAGCCCCAAAGGCCTTACATTTCGAAGAGTTAAATATGAACCCCAACCGAATTGCAGCAGCACTTAATGTCGACCGAACGACGGTCTTACGGGCTCTGCGCTGGGTCAAGAGCATACCGGTTTAAGCCACAGGGCCGTTCCGGGATGCCTGATCCTTCCCTAAAAAGCGGTACAGGGTTCCCTCTCCCGGCCGACGCCCTTCATCCGCGATCATCGCGCGGATGCGGTCCTGCACCTCTCCCACCCGGCCTGAATTCCGGGCCGCCTCGATCGTGAATCGAGCTGCGGTAACCACATCTAAGCCGGTCAACTCGTACCCGTAACCGGCGGAAATCCATCGAAGGGCGGCAAGCCCGACCCCCACGGCGAAATCCGGGTCGGACTTGCCATGGTCCCGAACAGCGCGCGTTAGCGTCTTCGGATCGCAAGGAGAAGACTCGGCCAGCCTCAACGCGGTGTCCAGGAATGCGGCTTCCCGCGCCGCGGCGAACCACTTCCCTTCCGCGCCCGGCGTACTCGCGATCAGGTCGTCCAAAATCTGCCGGGGATCCTTGTGGGGATACCGCTTCGCAATCGCACGAAAAGTCGCCAGGTATGTCTGACGTTGACCTGTTGCCAAACCGTACCGCTCGTATGCCTCAACTACCATACCGGAGGAAAGGAGGACCTCCTCGCAGAAACTGGAGATCGCGGCATCGGGGGCGTTGAGGCCACGGCACGCTTCGGCATAGCGGACGGCTTCGGCCTTCCGCCCCATCGCCACCAGCGCCTTCGCGCCAAAGGCTCGGTAATACCACCACCGAAGCCGGTCGAGGTCCAGGAGTTCCAGTAACTCCTCGTGGCGGCCGGCAAAGAGGAGCACGCTCAGAACAGCCGTGGTCCCGTGGAAATGGACGCCCGGCGACGAACCCTGCCCAAAAACCTTCTTGACGAACGGGAGCAACTCGTCGGCCCACTTCGAGGCGATTTCCCTTGAGGCGCACAGTTCCCCCCAGTGATCCGTGAGGGATTCGATGTAGGGGATCTGGTCGTCCTCATGCGCTTTCCACAGACGGTCCATCCATGCATTGCGGCCTTTTTCGTCGACCGGAGCAGAGGAGACGATCGGCACCAGATCCAATATCGCGCCGTAGACGGAGTTGCCGATGGCGCCGGAGGAGCTATCTATCTGTTCGAGCGCCCCTGAGACGCGCTCAAGGAATCGGACCGCCCCCTCCCCCGCGAGGGCAGGATCTTTCCTTGCAACCTTACGAATCTCGGCAACTGCCTGCCGGACCCGCTGACAGGCAAGCGCCGAACCGCGCCATCCGAAGGCGCCGCGTCGGAACCGGGGGATAAACTCCCACCGGAAAGCACGTGCCGATTTCGAAGCCGTATTTCGCGACTCCATCATGCGCGAGATTCAAACTCTGGAATTGCCCGAAGCATGAACTCGTCGAACAACGGGACGGTAAAGTCCATGTTGCCGTGGGAAGGACTGTAGATCATTCCCTTGCTGATCAACTTGGCGCGGACGGGGCCAAGACTCCCGATTTGCACTCCAAGGACATCGGCAATGTCACCGCTCCGACGTGCACCGAGGCCGAGATATGCCATCGCCCGCAAGTACTGCTTCTCGCGTGGCGTCAGTCGATCAAACCGGACACGGAAGAAGTTTTCGTCAAGACGGCGAATGACCGTCTCCGTAGCCACTGTAACCACTTGAAGCGTAATTGGCGAGGCTGTGGCTTGATTCCATGCCTGGTATCCCCATTCCTGAAGAAAGTAAGGGTATCCTTGGGTCAGGCGATAAATCTCCGCCAATGCTGCTGCTTCGAACTCCACTCCGGCTTTTTTGACCGGATCCTGAAGAGCCTTGAACGCTTCGGTTTCCGTAAGGGGTCCGATAACAGGGAAATTGAACAGGCGCTCCGCGTAGGACTTCGATTCACCTGCAAGCGCAGGCAAAATTGGAAGGCCGGCACCAATCAATACCATGGGAAGCTGGCGCTGCTGCATCTTGTGCAAAGCCATAATAAGTGCGCTCAGTTCTTCTTTTTTCAGGTATTGGATTTCGTCGACCAGGATGACCACAGGAGCCTGGCGTTCTTCGGCAGCTTCTCCCACCGCCACGAAGAGGTTGGGCAAATCGACCTCAATGTCCCCGCTATCCGCCGCTCCCAATTCGGGTTCGATGTCCAGCCCAAACTCGACGTCACCAACCTTCACTTTGATGGCGCCGATGAAGCCTTTCAAGGTAGCCAAGCCACGACGGACCTTGTCGCCCATGCCGGCAAGGCGATCCAATTCGAATAGAAGACGACGCAGTTGCGAAGCGAGAAGGATGGATAACGGTTTTTCCTCGTGAGCCTCGATCAGGATCGTTCGGTAGCCATTGCCCCGAGCCAGTCGCTCCATCTCGTTGAGAAGCACAGTCTTGCCGACACCACGCAACCCCGTTAACAAAAAACTCTTCTCAGGGCGCTTCAGGCGAGTACGCCCCAATAAAACCCGCGTCCGCTCCAGAATGTCATCGCGACCTACGAGTTCCGGTGGTGGGGATCCGGCACCAGGCGAAAAAGGGTTGGCGATCTTGTCCAAGGCTTCGCCTCCAATTATACCGACTTATTCATACGTATACACAAGTATACGCTATTCTGTGAATAACTAGATATAAATCGGGTTCAAATTCAGATAGACGCCACGGTCAGGGGCAAGATGCTGGTCGTGGTTCGAATGCTTTTCATGGTGGACACGGTCGCAAAGAATTCGAACCGAGGGGGAGGTGCCGTTCGAGATAGCTCTGAAAGAACTTACCGAGCCTCCGTCCTACCTGAAAATCTCCGAGGATACCAAACGCCTGCACCAATTAGGGATAAACCTTAATCGCATCGCTGTGCTACTGAAGGCAGATCGGACCACGGTGGTGCGGGCGCTTCGCCCAATCGAAGGCAAACCCATGGTCCCCAAGCGGGAGACTCAATAACACTTGGCGCGCCAGACGCCATCAGATCATCGCTTCGAGTCCCTTCCGGTCGAGGAGGTGGGGAAGCTTTAGCGAGGGTCCGCTCGGAACCGGCGAATCCGGCCGAGCATAGAATATCAACTGAGAACAGTCGGGTGAAACGAGGCGCAACTTGAGTCGCCCATTAGGGGACTATTGGCCAGTCATTTATAGTTCGTAATATACGTACTATAACTATCTATTATGATTGCCACAAGACATAGCGTCATTTATAATGCGTATTATGCGTACCACAAATGACAAACAAGGTTTTCTTGAAAGCTTCGGGGAAGCGCTACTCCTCTTGAACGGACGTCTGGCCCTGGCCGGTGCGCCCCGCTTCAACCTGGTCGTGTGCGGCGGCACGGCGTTGATCGCGACGAACCTTATCGCCCGGACGACAAAGGATGTCGATATCATCGCGCTGATGGACGATGATGGGGCGCTGCTCGATCCTGATCCGCTTCCGCAATCGCTGGTCGATGCCGGCGGCATAGTCGCCGATGATTTGGGCATGCCGAAGGACTGGCTCAACAACGGTCCGAGTCATGGTGAAGGTGGCCTGTTCCGCATGGGGTTGCCGGAAGGTCTCGCGAAACGTCTGACTTGGAAACCCTTCGGTGATCATTTGTCGATAGGGTTCATCGACCGGATCGACCAGATCTATTTCAAACTCTATGCGGCAGTCGACTAGCGTGGCGGTTATCATGCCGACGACCTCCAACTCTTGAAGCCTACCGATGAGGAATTTCTGGAGGCCGCACGGTGGGCGCGAACGCACGATCCCTCCGAAGGATACCTGCGGGGTCTGGAGTGGTTCCTCAGGGAGTTTGGCTATGAACATCTCGTTGGTCGACTTTAAGTCGCTCGTTCTCGATCGCCTGCTCGCGCTGCTGTGGCGACAATGGTCTGCCCTTGGTGTTCCAGGGCACGGCTCGGTCGAAGAACGTCGGGTAATCGATCCGGAGCCGCTTCTCCTGCTGTCGCTGACGGTGGGGCGTTACGACGCGCGGCTGTTTGATGAAATCCTCGACTGGCTGGTGGTCAACGGGGATTTCCTGAACGTCCAGCGGCTCAAGGCCTTGGAGAGACGGTTCGATTTTCAGTGCAAGGCGCAATTGAGTGCCGTCTCCGAACTGCTCGGGAACAAGTCGAACAATCCCCTCAAGTGGGGGCGCCTGTCCGTGGCATATTCCCTGGAGAAACCGGAACCGCTGTTCTTCATGAAGAACGGCAAACCGCTGCCCGTGCCTGATGAGCATGCACCGGAGTTCAGCGCCCACGGATTCATGCGAGGCCCGATCACGCTGCGGGGACATGCCCAGCCCTTTCCCGCGAAGGGAATGCCTTCGCTCTTACTGCGCTTGAGAGCTTTGCTGGGCGTCAACGCCCGATGCGAATTGCTTTGCCTGCTCGGCGCGGCGCCCGAGATGCATCCTTCCGAGATCGCGCGGCAGACTGGCTATTTCCCGCGTACCGTTCAGAATGCGCTCGCCGAGATGGCGCGCTCCGGCGTTGTCCAGGTGCGCAGCTCCAATCGGGAAAAATTGTACCGGCTTCAATCCGGGGTGCTCGATCCGTTGTTGAAGCCCGAGGGCATACCCATTCAGTGGATCAGCTGGGCTCAGGGATTCAGAGCTTTGGAGATGCTTTGGCTTGGAGTGATCGATCCGAAGCGGCAAGATATG
Organism: Deltaproteobacteria bacterium; assembly: GCA_016218975.1. Taxonomy (NCBI): domain Bacteria; kingdom Pseudomonadati; phylum Myxococcota; class Myxococcia; species Deltaproteobacteria bacterium. The sequence continues at coordinate 445 of JACRCO010000096.1, read as the reverse complement.
GATCCGCTTCTGTTGGCGTCGGAATTGCGACGACTCTCCAAGGATATGCGGCCACTGCTCGCCCAAGCGGGATTGGGTTCGCAACTGAATGACGACAGCCTCTACCACGGCGCGGAATATTCTGCCGTTTTCATGAGGGATGTAAAGATCATCCTGCAGGAATATGGCCAATAAGTAGAGAACAACGACGGTTCGAATTCTTCGCGATGGCTTGCCGGCCGTAGCTCAATGGCATACGGCTTTTCGTGATGCTTTTGAGCGAAGGATGGTGGACACGGTCGCAAAGCATTCGAACCGAGGGGGAAGTGCCGTTCGAGGTCGCCATAGTCGACCCTCCGGAAGTTCCAACCTATATTGGGATAGCCGAAAAAGCCTTGCAACTGAAAGAGTTGAACATGAACCCCAACCAAATAGCCGTAGCACTAAATGTCGACCGAACGACGGT
>JACRCO010000095.1 GCA_016218975.1 Deltaproteobacteria bacterium | reverse complement strand
CCAGGGGCTCTGCTGGTCGACCACGGTCATCATGAAGATCGACCTGGTGGGGCCGAAGCGGCGAGGGCTGGCGATGGGACTGAACGAGTTCTCCGGGTATCTGGCCGTTTCCCTGGCGGCGCTGGCCACAGGGTACATCGCAGCAGCCTACGGTCTGCGGCCTGCCCCCTTCTACCTTGGGGTGGGATTCGTCGTGCTGGGCCTGATCCTGTCCCTGTTCTTCGTCCGGGAGACCCACGGGCATGCCCGCCACGAAGCAAAAAACCATGGCAGCGCGGCCGATGTCCCGTTCAAGGACATTTTCGCGCGCACCAGCTACAAGAACCCGGACCTCTTCTCCTGCAGCCAGGCGGGGATGGTGAACAACCTGAACGACGGCATGGCGTGGGGGCTCTTCCCGCTCTTTTTCGCCGCCGCGCATCTTTCCGTGGAAAGGATCGCCGTCCTCGCCGCAACCTATCCGGCGGTGTGGGGTATCTGCCAGCTCGGGACGGGAGCGCTCTCGGACCGCATCGGACGAAAGTGGATGATCGCGTGCGGAATGTGGGTCCAGGCGGCGGGGATCGGGGCGATCGCCGCGACCCGCTCCTTCGTCCCGTGGTTCGGCGGGGCCGTCTTCCTCGGGGTGGGCACGGCGATGGTCTACCCGACCCTCCTGGCCGCCATCGGGGACGTGGCGCATCCGTCCTGGCGGGCTTCCGCGGTGGGGGTCTACCGGCTCTGGCGGGACGCCGGGTACGCGTTCGGCGCGCTGCTGGCGGGGATCGTCGCGGACCTGCTCGGGATCGAATGGGCCATCGCGGTGATCGCAGCGCTTACCTTCGCATCGGGAACGATCGTCGCATTGCGCATGAGCGAAACGTTGAAACGGGTGTAGGGAAGGCGGCAATGGCGGGAAAAACGGTCGTCGTTCTGGGCGGGGGCGTCGGGGGACTCGTTGCCTCCAGCAAGCTCCGGAAGATGTTGGGGAGGGAACACCGGGTCGTCCTTGTGGATCGGGATACCCGCCATATATTCGCTCCCTCCTTCACGTGGCTCATGCTGGGGTGGCGCACTCCTCCCCAAATCATCCGGGATCTGAGCCTGTTGAGGAGAAAGGGGATCGAATACGTAAACGCCGAGGCGCTGGAGATCGACCCCGGGAACCGGCTCGTGAAAACCGGCGCCGGTGATTTCGCCTATGATTACCTGATTCTCGCCCTCGGCGCCGAACTCGACCCGCAGTCCGTTCCTGGGTTATCCGGCTCCGCACACACTCCCTATTCGCTGGATGGCGCCGTCGCGCTCCGGGATGCCCTGAAAAATTTCGCCGGCGGGAAAGTGGCCGTCGTCATCTCCGCGCTTCCCTTCAAATGTCCGGCCGCCCCCTATGAGACGGCCCTCTTGATGGAGTACGCCTTCAGGCAAAGGGGAATCCGGGACAAAGTCGATCTGCGCGTTTTCACGCCGGAGACGCTGCCGATGCCTGTCGCCGGAACTGAAGTGGGAACCGCCGTGAAGCGGTTCCTGGATGAACGGGGCATCGGTTTCCATCCGCAGCACAAGCTTTCCTCGGTGGACGCGGGGAAAAAGGAGATCGCCTTCGAAAACGGCCAAAAGGCCGGTTTCGACCTCCTTGTCGCCGTGCCGCCCCACCGAAGTCCCGAAGTCGTCCGGAAATCCGCCTTGGCGAACGAGGCGGGCTGGATCTCCGTGGACAGGAGAACGCTGAAGACGGGATTAGATGACGTCTACGCGCTTGGGGACGTCGCGTCCATTTCGCTCCCCGGGAGGTACCGGCCCGACATGCCCCTTCCGCTTCCAAAGGCGGGAGTGTTCGCCCACTTCCAGGCGGCGGCGGTCGCCTTCAACATCGCTTCCGAGGTCAAGGGCGGAACCGGCAGCGAAATCTTCAGTGGAAAGGGGTACTGCTTCCTGGAGACCGGTTACGGGATGGCCGGATACGGGAGCGGTAACTTCTACGGGGAGCCGCAGCCGGCGGTTACGTTCGGCCGACCCACTCGGCCGTGGCGCATCGCGAAGGTCCTTTTCGAGAAATGGTGGTTACGTCACTGGTTCTAAGGGGATGAAGGTGCTGAACAGGCTCGTACGATTTAGGCGGAGGCTCGTTGAATTTTCGGCGACCCACCCGCGGTTCGTCGTGGGCCTGGCGCTCCTGATCACGGTCGCCTTCGGCCTCCAGTTCCCGAAGATCAGGATCGACACGGACCCCAAGAACATGCTTCCCGAAACTTCGCAGGTCCGGCGGTACAACGACCAGGTCGAGGGGTGGTTCGGGCTCCACCCGGACGTGATCGTCGTCGGGATACGAAACGAAGGAGGTCTTTTCAATCCCGAAAGCCTCCGGCGGATCGAGCGAATCACCGACGAGATTCTGAAACTTCCGGGCGTTGTCGCGCGGGACGTGGTGAGTCTTCCCACGGTGGACGACGTGACCGTGGAGGGGGAGACGCTCCGGGCCCAACCGCTCCTTGGCCGCGTTCCCGAGGGGGCGGAGGAACTGGACGCCCTGCGGAAGCGTATCGCCGGCAACACGGTCGTGATCGGCCGCCTGGTTTCCGCCGACGGGACGGTCTCGGCGATCTACGTCCCCATCGAAAAGGGGGCGAACGGAAAGGTCGTCGCGGACCGGATCAGGGAGATCGTCGCAGCCGAAATGGGGCCGGAGCGGTATTTTCTCGCCGGCGATCCCGTCGCCCGCGACACCTTCGGGATCGAGATGTTCCGCCAGATGGCGTGGTTTTCCCCCCTTGCCGGCATGGTGATGATGGCTGCGCTCTACGTGATGTTCCGCAGCGCCACCCTGGTGATCGCGAACATGGGGGTTGCCATGATCGCCATCGTCTGGGCCATGGGACTGTTCATCGGCCTGGGGATCCCGATCCACATCATGGCATCGATGAGCCCCGTGTTCCTGATGGCCATCAGCACCGACACGGTGCACATTTTCAACGAGTTCTACTTCCGGCACAAGGACGTGCGCGACAAGCGGCAGGCGATCCTTGAGACGATGGAGGCCACCGCCACGCCGATCACCTATTCGGATCTCACCACGGCGGCGGGTTTCGCCTCGCTCGCGGTGGGCCCCATAGTCCCAGTGAAGATCTTCGGCCTCCTGGTGGGTTTCGGGACCATTGTCATCCTTCTGATGAGCTTCACGCTGGTCCCCGCCCTGATGTCCCTGATGAAGGAGGAACGCATCGAACGGATGAACGTAAGAATTGATCCCGGCGGGGCCGTTTCCCGATGGCTTTACGCAGCGGGGCGATTCGCTATAACGCGCAAGACCGTGGTGGTCCTGGCGGGCGTCGTGCTGATCGCCGTGTCGGTCGTGGGGATTGCGCGCATCCGTGTCAACAACAACATGATCCACTGGTTCAAGACCGGGAGCGAAGTGCGGAAGGCCGACCGGGTGTTGAACGAAAAGATGGGGGGGACGGCCACATTGTACATGGTGGCCGATGCGAAGGAGGAGGGGGGGATCGCCGATCCCCGGGTCCTGCGGTCGCTGGAACGGCTTCAAAAGGAGATCGAACGGCAGTACCCCGTCGGGAAGACCGTTTCCGTGGTCGATTACGTGAAGCGGGTCAACCGGGTTCTGAACGACGACGACCCCGCCCACGAAACCGTTCCCGACTCCCGGGAGACGATCGGCCAGTATCTTCTCCTGTTCAACATGGCGGCCAAGCCGAGGGATCTTAACAACGTCATCGACTATCCGTACACGAAGGCCAACGTGATCGTCCAGCTCAAGTCGTGGGATGCCGTGGACACGAAGGCCCTCCTTGAGAACGTCCGCGCGGATCTTCGGGCGAACCCCGTCCCGGGGGTCGAGATCCGGCCGGCGGGAATCGCCTATTTCAACATGGTCTGGAACGACGATGTACTGTGGGGGATGCTATCGGGTTTCATCGCGTCCTGCGTATTCGTTCTTTTCCTCATGGTGCTGGCCTACCGTTCCTTCTGGTGGGGGATCGTCAGCTCGATCCCCCTCGTCTTCACCATCGTCCTCATCTACGGGGTGGTGGGGTTCATCGGGAAGGACTTCGACATGCCCATCTCGGTCCTCTCCACCCTCTCCCTGGGCCTGGCAGTCGACTTCGCCATCCACTTCGCAAGCCGTTTTCGGCAGAGATACGCGGAGACAAACGACGTCAAGGAGGCCTTGCTGTGGACCGTGGCCCGCCCGGGTAAGGGGATTCTCCGAAACGCCGTCCTTTTCGCCTCGGGATTCGCCGTGATGATCTTCGCCGCCCTGACTCCATATATCACTGTTGGAGCCTTCATGATCGCAATCATGCTGCTATCGGCGGCGGCGACGATACTTTTCCTTCCCTCGCTTGTCGCCCTGTTCCCCGGTCGGTTG
>JACRCO010000094.1 GCA_016218975.1 Deltaproteobacteria bacterium | reverse complement strand
GAGCTCGAGGAGATCAACGGGCGCGAGATCTTCTGCCTCACCCCGCTGGCGATCATGTCGCTCTTGTTCGGGGTATACCCGATGCCGGTGCTCAACCTCATGAACGCCTCGCTCGTCAAGCTCGTCGACGTCGTGAAGATGGTGATGTAGGCCGCCCATGGGAAACTTCGCCAGCCTGGTACATTTCCTTCCGGAATTCGCCGTCACGACGACGATCCTGTTGCTCGTCGTCGTGCACGTCGCCGGGAAGAACAAGCAATCGGCTGTCCCCGCTCTCCTGTCCCTGTCCGGCGTAGGGGCGGCGCTGCTCCTGTCGGCCATCCAGCCCGCCTCGGAAAGCATGCCCCTGTTCGAAGGGATGGTTGCGCTGGACAGCTTTTCGGTCTTCTTCAAGGTGCTGACCGCCCTTGTTACCATCATCGTCATCTTCATGTCGATGGATTGCTCGGAGCTTTCCGGCAGGAGCCAGGCGGAATACTACATTTTCCTGCTTTCCGTGCTGCTGGGCATGTTCCTGCTCACCGCTTCCACCGACATCGTGATGCTCTATCTTGCACTCGAGCTGGTCTCGATCCCGTCGTACCTCCTCGCCGGATACATCAAGGGGCGGGAGACTTCGACGGAGGCGGCGATGAAATACGTCGTGTTCGGCGCTACCGCGTCGGGCGTTATGATCTATGGCTTTTCGCTGCTGTACGGGCTGACGGGCACCACCCAGATCGGTGAGATCGGCCGGACGCTGGCGACGGCGGATGCCCCATTGCCGATCCTTCTCGCAGCAATTATGGTGACGGTCGGGTTCGGTTACAAGATCGCTGCGGTCCCGTTCCACATGTGGAGCCCCGACGTGTACGAAGGGTCGCCGACGCCGGTCACCGCTTTCCTTTCAGTCGGGCCGAAGGCGGCGGGGTTCGCGGTACTCGTCCGCTTCTTCTACACCGTCTTCGCCTCCCCCGACGCGGCGGCGGGTGCGTGGAAGGTTTCCTCACGCGTGGATTGGACGCTTCTCTTCGCCGTCCTTTCCGCGGTGACGATGTCGGTCGGGAACCTGGTCGCCATCAACCAGAAGAACGTAAAAAGGCTTTTGGCCTACTCTTCGATCGCCCATGCCGGGTACATGCTGATGGGGTTCGTCCTTCTCACGCCGATGGGCCTCAAGGCGATCCTGTTCTATCTCGTCGTGTACCTCTTCATGAATCTCGGCGCTTTTTACGTCGTGATCCTTGTCGCCAACGGCACAAGGAGCGAGGACATCTCCGATTATTCGGGGCTCGGGAGCCGGGCGCCCTTCGCAGCCGTGGCTCTCGCCATCTTCCTGTTCGCGCTGACGGGCATCCCCCCATTCTCCGGGTTCATCGGGAAGGTCTACCTCTTCGCCGAGGTCATCAACCGGGGGGTCTACTGGCTTGCCGTGGTGGCGGCGCTCAACAGCGTCGTTTCGTTGTATTATTACGCACGGATCGTAAAGGTCATGTTCCTTGAGGACCCCAAGGACAAGGCGGAGCTTCCCGTCGCGATGTTCCCGAGGGCGTTGCTCTGCCTGCTGGCGGTCCCGACGCTGCTGCTGGGGATCTACTGGGAGCCGGTCGCGCGGGTAGCCGCGAACTCTGTGAAACTTCTGGCGTTTTAGTTCCTTAAGTAAAGGAAGGAGCGCCGTGCCCGACTTCGTTTCTTCCATTCAGTTCTCGGACCCGTATTTTTCCGTTCTGCTCATGATGGTCATCGCGCTGGCGATGTCGGTGGGCTTCGTCTTCCTGTCCCAGGCCCTGGGCCCGAAGAAATACGACCGGATCAAGTACAGCGTTTACGAATGCGGTGTCGATCCTTTCACGACCGCCTCGGTGCGCATCTCGGTCAAGTTTTACCTGATCGCGCTACTGTTCATCCTCTTCGACCTGGAAACCGCGTTCCTCTACCCTTGGGCTGTGCTGTTCCGGCAGTTGGGGTGGTTCGGTTTCATCGAGATGGGAATCTTCCTCCTTATCCTCCTGGCGGGGCTTGTCTACGCCTGGAAGAAGGGAGCGCTCGAATGGCAGTAGGGGACCGCCCGAAGGACGCACCCCCGGGAGGCGGCTACGCGCTGACCACCCTCGAAGCGATGATCGCGTGGGGCCGAAAGTATTCCATCTATCCCTTCACGTTCGCCACCGCCTGCTGCGGCATCGAGGTGATGGGGGCGTTCGGGACGCATTACGACCTTTCCAGGTTCGGCGCCGAGGTAGTTCGCTTCTCCCCGCGGCAGGCCGACATGCTGCTCGTCGCCGGCACCGTCAACTACAAGATGGCTCCGGTCCTCGTGCGGATCTACGAGCAGATGCTCGAGCCCAAGTGGGTCGTGGCGATGGGGGCGTGCGCATCGTCGGGCGGGTTCTACAACAATTACAGCGTGCTCCAGGGAATCGACAAGATCATCCCTGTGGACGTCTACATTCCCGGATGCCCTCCGAACCCCGAGGGGATCATCGACGCCGTGGTGATCCTGCAAAAGATGATGGAAACGGGCGCCCCGCGCGCCTCCGAACGCTGGCCGATCAAGATCTGACGAAGGGCTGATGATGACGGAACGGCAACAAAGCGCGGTTCTTGCGAAGCTGGCCGAGAAGTTCGGCGAAGCCGTCGTATCGACGCATTCCGATTTCGGGGACGACACGGCGCTCGTGCGCAGGGAGCGGATCGTCGAGATCTGCACCTTCCTGCGCGACGACCCGGCTTGCCTGTTCGACTTCGCGATGGACCTGACCGGAGTGGATTATCTCGGGGAGACCCCCCGGTTCGAGGTGGTCTACCACCTCTATTCCCTGGAGAAGAAGCACCGGGTGCGGATCAAGGTAAGGCTGCACGAAGACGACCCGACGATCGACTCCGTGGTTTCAGTGTGGCCGGGTTTGAACTGGTACGAACGCGAAGCCTACGACATGTACGGCATCGTTTTCCGCAACCACCCGAACCTCATAAGGATTCTCATGTACGAAGCATTCGTCGGCCACCCGTTGCGCAAGGATTATCCGAAGGCGAAACGGCAGCCCACCGTGGGGCCGCAGGAGTAAGGGAGCGATGGCGGAAATCCTGACAAAAGGGAATCCGGGCGGGAAGCTCGACATGCAGGCCGAGCCGGTTATCCTGAACATCGGCCCGTCGCACCCCGCCACGCACGCAACCCTGCGCTTCATCGCGGAGATGGACGGCGAGACCCTTCTGAAACTCACACCCGAATTCGGGTACCTGCATCGGTGCTTCGAGAAGGAATCGGAGAGCCATACCTGGACCCAGGTTGTCACCTACACCGACCGGCTGAACTACGTCTCGCCGCTGATGAACAACGTCGGTTACGCGATGGCGGTCGAGAAGCTCTGCGGGATCGAAGTCACCGAGCGGTGCAAGTACGTCCGGGTGCTCATCTGCGAAATCTCCCGGATCATCGACCACATGGTGTGCATAGGCACGAACATGGTCGACCTCGGGGCGCTCACGAACTTCTGGTATTTCTGGAAGCCGCGCGAAGAGGCCTACATGAAGTTGATAGAGCCGCTGACGGGCACGCGGCTCACGACCGGGTACACCCGGATCGGCGGCATGCAATGGGACCTGCCGGAAGGGTGGGTGGAGACGTGCCGGAACGTCTGCAAGAACTCCTTCCTGCCTGCGATCAAGGACGTGAACGCCCTGCTCACGAAAAACCGGATCTTCATCGACCGGACCATGGGCGTGGGCCCGATCTCGAAGAGGGACGCGGTCGCCATGGGCTTCACGGGGCCGTGCCTGCGGGCGGCGGGGGTCCCACTCGACCTGCGGAAGGACCAGCCTTACCTGGTCTACGACCGGTTCGATTTCGACATCCCCATCGGGGAGCAAGGCGATACCTGCGACCGTTATATGGTGCGGATGGAGGAGATGCGCCAGTCGGTGCGGATCATAGAACAGGCGCTCGACCAGCTCCCGGGCGGACCGATCAACGTCGACGACACCCGCTACCTGCTGCCCGACAAGACGCTGGTCTACACGACGATCGAAGGGCTG
>JACRCO010000093.1 GCA_016218975.1 Deltaproteobacteria bacterium | reverse complement strand
CGGCGCGGACCAATTCGACCATCCGACGCTTGAATTCCGGGGGATACGGCGGGCGTGATTTCGGCATGACGGACACCTCCTCCTCAAAGGATTATAGTGTCCACGAAAGCGGGTCAACTCCACTTCAGATCCTTCTATAGCGTTTGTCTTAAAACAGAGCAAGGGGAGACTGTGGTGATTAGAATTCATCGTGCTGATGGGGTTCAGCGCTTCATTGCGCATCCTGGTTGTTTGCCATTGTTATCGACGTCAGGATGAGATCATCCGAATTTTCTCAGCACGAAAGGCAATCAAATCCGAGCATGCGGATTACACGCGGAGGTGGAGAAAATGAGAAAGGAATACGATTTTTCCAAGGCGAAGAGGAACCCGTACGCGAAGCATTTCAAGAGGCAGGTTACGATCCGCCTTGACGAAAATACAATCAACTATTTTAAGAAAATGGCTGCTGACTTGGGAATGCCCTATCAGACGCTTATTAATCTTTATTTACGCGACTGTGCTGGGGCGGGAAGACGTCTATCTATCAAGTGGGATCCCGCCGCATAAATAATTGGCGCCTAACAAGCGGTTGAAGCCGAAGGCTGCCCTGCCCTTCGCCCAGTGGCCCCGCGGCTTAGCCCGAACGTTATGTGCACAATTTATACGAAAGGCATATAAGGCATCAGACATGAAGGCATCGGGCATAGAGGCACGAAGGCATCGAGATATAAAAGCATAGAGGCATCTTCCAGAAAGACATTGCGTGCGCCGAGCATGCGCTGTACAATGTAATACATGAAAACATCAGCCGTCACAATTCGTATGGACACGGACCTCAAGCGCCAGCTCAACAAGCTGTGCAAGCAAACTGGACGCACGCAGAGTGAGATTGTCCGCGACGCTCTCAAGCGCCAGTTTGCAATCATTCGCTTCCGGCAAATACGGCGCAAGGTCCTGCCGTTGGCAGAAGCCCGAGGATATATCACAGACGAGGATGTGTTCCGAGACGTTTCGTGAGGGTATTCCTCGATACGAACGTACTTGTAAGCGCATTCTCGGCGCGCGGGTTATGCAATGAATTATACGAGTATATTCTGAATGAGCACGAATTGTTTACGGGCGAAGTGATCATTCATGAACTCCGCCGCGTCTTGAAAGATCGTATTGGCGTTTCTCCTACTGATATAAAAATCATCGAAAACCTCCTAAGAGAGCATGAAGTTATTCCAACCCCTTCGGAACCTCATCCACTGGTCATTAAAGATCCCGACGACAAATGGGTCTTGGCGTCTGCGATCGCTGGACGTGCCGATGTCCTTGTTACAGGCGACAAAGATTTATTAGAGGTTGCTTCACAGGCTCCGATTCCGATTATGACCCCTCGCAATTTCTGGAATATGGCGCGTGGGGAATCTGGCACTTAAATATATTTGGCACATAATTACCGCTTTGAGCTGATCGCTTCCCTGTGAAGGGACCGAAAATGAAAGAAAAAAAATCATGCACCATTTGGAAAGAAAAAATAACTCGTTTTGCCGTTCTCTCTCTATATATTGTCATCGCATTCGCGGATCTTATTATCAATGTCCCGCCAACCGCGGCCCAAGCGGATGTCGGTTTGTCTCAAGAAGACTTGAAAATGGCCAACGCGGTCATCGCCGAGAACACGATCACATTGAGGCTTCCTGGCCTGGGTACCTCCGTAGATGGCCCTGGTCCGCTCACAAACGCCGACCGCCTTGTGCTTCTGGCCTTGAAATTCCATGAGAAACGGAAAGCCCTTGTGCCCTTCGGCGAAATGAAGAGGCGTCTTGGAAAAGCGGAATCACGCAGCACGTATCGCCTGGCGGGTGAAAAGTTCTGGGCGTGGTATCGGGAAGCCGCGGGAAAAGGCCAGGCAGGCGGTCTTGGCGGTTTAAAGGGCAAATTCGGAACCTACATCGCCATGAAGAACACCGAAAAACGCAAAGCAGCCAATCGCAAACTGGGCGCGCATGTCCAATCTGAAGCGGCATGGCGGAAAGCAATGGAATCCGATGCCAGGTTTCGGGAGAAGGTGTCGTCGCGCGCCGACATAGCCGCGGAAGCTCGCTCGGCGTATTTGAAAGAATGGCACATCCAGAATGAAAAGGAGGCTGCTGCCGCGCAAATGGATTGGGAGGCTGCAATGGCTTTATTTCCCTGGCGCAGCAATTAACGCAGGGAGCAATGAATCGGTGAAATGAGGAAACGTGAAAAGGATTATTCCGCTTCCTGAATCCGGTCTTTCGCGATCGCCCATGCGGCAATGGACATTCCGTCCCAGATGACGCCGGACCGGATCCCGTCGTCTATTTCGGACGGCGTAAGCCGCAGCACCTCGAATTCCTCCGTTTCGTCGGGAGTGCCCCCGACAAATTCCAGGTCCCGGGCGATGTAGACGCGGCACATTTCGACCGTCACCCCGTTGTACGGATTGAATTCTCCGACGGATGCCAGTGTCTTCGCCGAATAGCCGGTCTCTTCCTGCAGCTCATGGCGCGCCGTTTCATCGTAGTTCGACCCGTCCTTCATGCTCCCGCAAGGAAACTCGAGGCTCTCTTTTCTCAGCAGGTAGCGGTACTGGTTCACAAGCACGATAGTCCCGTCCTCAAGCACCGGAATGACCATGGAGGCGCCGTTCGTGTGGAGATAGTGGTATTCGCCGGGCTTCCCCGAAGGAAGTTCGATGGAGTCCAGCTTGTACGTCCACCAAGGGTTTCTGAACAGGATCGATTCGGATATTTTTTTCCATGTCTTCAGCGCCATCGCATATCCCTCCCAGGGAGGAAGTGTATCACCTTGCACCGGGCGATTCTTCGGCGAGTCCCGTACATCTAATTCATTATTACCGGGCGACGCTGCGCTTTCCCGCTATCGCGTGGATGGATGCGGAATGGCCGCACGGTTTTACACGGGAGGGACGTTGCAATGGCAAAAAGGATGACGATATTGGTTACCGGCGCCACGGGACTTCAGGGAGGAACGGTCGCACGCACACTTCTCTCGAAAGAGGTAAACGTCCGCGTACTGACGCGTTTTCCCCAGAAGGCTCAGGACATTTCGGCCCTTGGCGCGGAAGTTATCAGGGGTGACTTTGAAGAAAGGGACAGCCTTCAGAAGGCGATCCGCGGAGCGGATGCGGTTTTCCTCATGGCCACGCACATCGAAAAAGGGGTGAAGGCGGAAGTCGCGAACGCGGAATCCGTCATTTCCGTGTGCAGGCGGCTGGGAAGTCCGCACATCGTGTACTCTTCGGTCTGCGGTGCGAACCGGAAAACGGGGATTCCACACTTCGAGAGCAAAATGCGGATCGAAAAGTTCCTGAAGGACAACATCCAGGTCTACACGATCCTGCGCCCCGTCTGGTTCATGCAGAACTTCGAGTCGCAATGGCTGCTGCCGTTCATTCAGAAAGGGGTGCTGAGCACGCCGATTCTGCTCAACCGGAAACTTCAGATGATCGACGTGAGCGATATAGGCGAGTTCGCTTCGGCGGCGATCCTGCGCGCCGCGGAATTTGCGGGGCAGGAGATCGACCTGACGGGCGACGAAATGACGATGGACGATATCGCCTGGAGCCTTTCGGAAGCACTCGGCCATGAGGTAAGGTACAGGCAGATACCGGAAGACGAGGCGGAGGAAGCGGTCGGCAGCGACATGTCCCTCATGTACCGTTGGTTCAACACCGGGGGACCCGGCGTGGACATAGAGGGACTACACAAGCATTACGGTATAACCTTGACGCAGTTTAAGGAATATCTGCGCCGTTCCGTCGCATTTCGGAAAGCGGCTTGAACGTTACCTCTCAGGCTGACGGAGGAAGAGAGACAAAAACAGGCCTGCCAGCAGCAGGATAGCGACAACGGGAACGGAACCGGAAACGGCCGCGACGGTGTCGCTTGCACGCTCCGGCGGAAGAAGGCTTATAAGCAACGGTCCGTTCATAAAACCAGGATATCATGATTTTCCCGCGGCACGGCGGTTACGCTTTGCGCCGTGTGCGGTATATAATACGGTCGCGCTATTCGAAAAACGCCGCTTTCCAGAGGTGGAATGCGTGGATCCATCCGACCGGAAAAACCTTCTCAAAATCCTGCTTGCGACCAACCTGCTGCTGTTGGCCATGTACCTCGTCACCAACGTGATATTTCAATCTCCGTCCTGGAGAGTGAAGCACCTTTTCGATCTGGACCAGGAATACAACATCCCCACCTGGTTCTCCACGATGCAGCTTTTCCTCGTGTTTCTCATCTCCTTTGCCTGTGCCCGGGGCGCCGAAAGCAAGGCACTGCGCCGGGGCTATCGCCTGTTGGCGGCCGTCTTCCTGTTTTTTTCCCTCGACGAAACCGCTGAGATCCACGAATCGGTCGGGAGAACCCTGGGGCTCCTGTTGAGGCGCCACGGGTTAATCGATTTGAGGGGGATCTGGATCCTGGTGTACCTTCTCGCAGCTCTTTTGCTGGTCCTGTTATTCAGAAAAGAGATCGTCGTATTCCTGGAAATTCCGGAAGGCCGGAACTTGTTCGTCGCCGGAGCCGCGGTTTTCGTGCTCGGAGGGATGGCTTCCGAGGCGATCGGAATCTATATGCCGCAGTTGCCCAAGATGAAGCAGATGGAAATATTTTTCGAGGAAGGGCTGGAAATGCTGGGAGAGACGCTGATGTTATTCGGCCTGTCCATGCGTTTGAAACCTTTTCGCCGATCCGGCGTGCCGGAACTCATTCCGCCTGCCGGATAGAAGCCCGATCCCGTCGGATGACGGAGGAGCATGGGCCTGGATCCCGCCGGCGGCAACCCGCGGTTCCAGGCCCACCCCAACTTTATTCGCCGTTCGTCAGCAGGTGCTTCCTTGCAAGTTCATCCCACCGTTCTCCGCCGAACGCCTTGGCGATCCCCTCGATGGGGGTACCGCCGTCCGCCAGGACGGGACCGATGTTTTCTGTCGATGCCGGCTGCAGCCTGTCCAGCGCGTTCTTCATCCATGACCTTGCAAGCTTTCCGGAAAGGAGGTTGCTCGAATCCCTGGACAACTTCCCGGCGCGCACCCGGAACAGCCACCCTCTTCCGTACGGGTCCTGCTTCAGGAGGTCGGGAGAACGAAGGACATCGTGGTTCACGGCCACGACGACGCCTTCCACCGGAGACAGCATCGGGACACGGCGGGACTCGGAGATCAGGCTCCAGCCGGGCTCTCCCTGCGAGAGGCGGAAACCGACTTCGGGCAGCTCGATGGAATCCACCTTGCCGATCAGCTTCTGCGCGAAGTCGTCCATCCCGACGATGGCGACGGAACCGGGCTCGGTGCGGAGCCAGCCGTGCCCCTGGTGGAACAGGTACCCGTCGGGGACGCGGAAGTAGTCGATCACGCCCAGGTTCCTTCCCTCCGCCGCTGCCTCCTTCCCCCTGTGCGCAAGATAGCGGGAGAAGTATATGAAGCCGCCGAGGAACGCCATGACTATGATGTACTCGATGCCTTTCGTCGCGAAGATGTCTACATAGCTGAAGCTTTCCATTTCACGACCTCCGCTTCTTCAGGATGTGCATGCTCTTCTTCCGGGAAGTCCGGGTGCTCTCGCAGGATCGGCATCCGGCCCACTATCCACCGGAACGCCCATATCTCCATGCAGATGACGGCGGCGGTGACCCAGATCTCCATCCAGGAGGGATAGTACCGGTTCGCCGCATACCACTTGAACGCGATCACCGAGATGTTCAGACGGTTCAGGATGACGCCCAGCGCCGTGATGACCGCGGTGACCTGCACGAGCTTCCTGTTGTTCTTGAGTATCGCGTAAGTGAAGAGGACGATCGGGATTATGATCCCGCCGATCATCTCGACCATCCACCAGTACCCCATCGGGGTGTTGAGCTGCGTCCACTGATGTCCGTGAACAAAGTCGATCACCTTGAGGAAGAAGTAGGCGAAGAGCGCGCCCAACGCCCCCTTTGCCAGCCCGATCAGGATGTCGTCGAAGGATGCATGGTGGTGCGGGTCGATCTGGTCCCGGAAGACCCGGTGGCTGATAGTGCTCTCTGCGATCACCATGGACAGCCCCGCGAATACGCTCGAAACGAAGAACAGGATCGGGATGTTCCCCGAGTACCACAGCGGGTGGATCTTGTTGGACGCCATCAGGAACAGAGCGCCCAGCCCCGACTGGTGCAGGGTCGAAAGCGTTATGCCGAAGATCACCGCGCCCGTAGTGCAAAGTTTGGCGTACTTGCGCACCTTCGGCCAGTAAAGCCACTCGGCCACCGCCGGGAACACTTCGACGAACTGGCAGACCGTGTACAAAAGGAAGTGCCACGCCACCAGGAAGAGCACCGAGCTGTACCCGAAGGCATTGCCGATGATCGGGTTGACCACGTTCCACGGACGCCCAAGGTCCAGCAAGAGCGCGCCCGCATAGAAGCAGTACGCCAGGAACCCGTTCAGCACCGTGGCCTTCAGGATCGGTTCGTACTTCTTGAAGTTCAGTATGTGCACAACGAAACACAGCGTGTAGGCCCCGCCCGCGAATGCCACCCCCGTCACGACGTCGAACCCGATCCAGATCCCCCAGGGGTATTCCTGGGAGAGGTTCGTAACCGAAGCCAGCCCGAAGGCGAACCGGATCACGATCAGCGCCAACCCCACCGCGATGATGATCCCGCTGATCACGTTGAACGGCGTAATGATCTTCCCCTTGGGTTTCAGCTCGCTCAAAACGAACCGGAGGAACCCCTTGAGGGTGTCCGCTCCCGTGGGGGACTTTGCCGCATGCAAGGGGATCGTGTTATTCCTCTCCATGTTCGTTCTCCTTCCCGTTTTTCTGGGACGTCAGGTAGCTAAGCCCGAACAAAAAAGTGGGCCACAGGATGAAGATGTGCGGAACCGCGTACAGGAAACCGGCGGTCTTCTCCGGGTAGGAGCTCGTCCCCACGTTTTCCCGGTCCCGCAGACCAAGCTTCTCGGGGGCCGCGCTGCCGATGAAGAGCCACTCCGTGCCGCCCGCTTCGTGCTCCCCGTAGATGTGCGGATAATACTTGCCCGGTTCCTTGTAGATCCGTTCCCGCGCGATCTCGATAAGGTCCCGCCGCTTCCCGAACAGGGACGCTCCCTCCGGACAAGCCTCCGAACAGGCCGGCTGCTCGCCCTTGACGATCCGGTCGTGGCAGAAGACGCACTTCATGACGTACGGGCTGGGGCTGTTGTACTGGTACTTCGGAGCGTCGAAGGGGCATGAAAGCATGCAGTACCGGCAACCCATGCACCTGTCCTTGTTGTAGATCACCGGGCCTTCCGGCGTCTTCTCCAGGGCCTTCACCAGGCAGGCCGTCGCGCACGCCGGCTGGTTGCAATGGTTGCACTCCTTCCGGACGAAGACCGGCTTGTCCGGCTCCTTCTCGTTGGGGAACCTGTTCACGACGGTGAACGCCTCCGGGGTCGTGTCCCGTTGCCGCTCGAACACGGAGTCGGTCGAGAAGGATTCTTTCGGCTCCGGAAGGCGGTTCCTGGCGTTGCACGCCTCCTCGCAGCTCCGGCACCCGATGCACTTCGTCGTGTCGACGAGCATGCCGAAAAACTCCTTGTCGGCCGCCGCACCCGCCGCCGCCGTGGCGGCTTTTGCGGGGGCCCTGGCGCCGGCAGCCAGCAAGGCGCTGCCGGTCAGCCCCGCAAACTTCAGGAAACCTCTTCGTGTGATGGTCATTGAACAATCCCTCCTGTCGGTTGCCGTCTTGACTTAGCGGAAGAACTTCCGGACCGCGATCTGAAGGATCTCGCCGTCCATGGTCTCCATGACTCCCTCGGTGTGCACCCCTCCGTCGGGCATCGTGACTCCGACTTCCTGGGGAACTGCCCGATAGAGCGTGAGAAACTCGGTGAACCTCCGGACTTCCTTGCCCAGCCATACGGAGGCTTCCACGCCGACCCGGAGCTTTTTCATGTTGGCGCCCAGGTTCGTCGGACGGATCGCGAACGCCCACCCTTTCTCGTACGGCCTTTCCATCGACCCCACCGCATCGGCGTTCAGGATCTCGTTCACCGCGCAAACCTCGCCGTCGACGGGCGCCACGAGCTCTATCCTCTTCCCGTCCTGGAGGACGGCGAACGCCGGCTCTCCCTGCCGGACCAGCTTCCCCTTCGCGGGAAGCTCGAACCGGTCCACCCTTCCGATGATTTCCCGGGCGAACCCGTCCAGGCCCACCTTAACCTCACCGGAGGCTTCCAGCCTCGCCCAGGTGTGCCCGTTGTGGATGAAAAGCCCGCCGGGCATCTCGTAAGCCGGCCGGAAGGACGCAGGGAACAGCGCGGCCGGATCCAGGATGCCGGACTCCGCGGCCCGCCGCTTGTTGCTCCAGCGGATGGCCAATTCCACCGTGATGAAGCAGAGAACCGTGAGCAGGACGAGCAGGACTACCATGGCGCACCTCCCGGCATTACCCCAAGAACTGGCTGACGATCTTTCCCCACTGCGCGTCGTTCAACCGGCTGCTGATATCGGTGAGGGCTTCGCCTCCGTCGGTTGCGGTCATCCCCAAGTCGGACGCGAACAGCTTCTGAAGCCTTTCGACTTCGCATTCCATCCATTTCCTGGCGACGTTTTCGTGGAACAGGCCGTTCACCGCTTCGTTCCGCAACTTCATCGAATAGATCCACCCCTCGTTGTACGGATCGGTATTGATAATGGCGGGGTCGGTCGTTATTTTCGGATTGACCGCCTTGATCGTCCCGGTAGCAGGCGCCACCATGCGGACGGTCCGGTCGCCGGAATGAAGGAGGAAGCACACGCTGTTCTCCTTCACCGGCATGTTGGGGCCGGGAGACGATACGCGGTGGATCCTGCCGATCAGCCTTGCCGAAAAATCGTCGATTCCCACGCGGGCTTCGGTTTCGTCGTCAGGAGACACGGCGACCCAAAGATGTTTGGGATGATAGTAGTATTCCGGCTTCAGCTGGAATCCGCGGATGTTGTCCAGGTCCTTTCCGGTGTGGCTGACCTCGCAATAGAGGGAACATTCCTGGTAATTGGTCGTATTACAGATACCCTTCGCATTCGACATCCTGTCCACCGGGATCATTTTCACCGGGAACGCCTTGCAGAAAGTTACCGTTTGGGTTTCGAGAAAAGGGCACTTCCGTTCCTTCATCGCCGCACCCCTTTTCTTCCAGCTTTTCCGCTGCTTACGATCACTGCGTCAACGCACCTTTCACGCGTGCCCCGCGTGCTCCGCGATCATTCTCGCCGCCGAGACGATACCCAGAACGATGTAGGCTATGCCGATCAGTATGAATCCCATCGTTCCCACCTCCCTTCAGCGGGGTTGCCTTTCCCGCGCCCATGTATAGCGCAATGCCCGTGCCAACCGATCGGAGGACATTTTATAAGTCGATAACTTACGGATTTTAAAACAGAAGGAGGAGGGTGTTCCGAATAGAGACGCGGTTATTGAATTTCAGGAAGGTGTATACATTCTCTACACTTCCTGGGGCGAAAAGGAATGATCTTGTTTTCCGGTGGCTTGCCCAGTTGAAAAATTCAACAGCAAATTGAAATACTCAACACTCTCACTCTTTCGGAGCGATGCCATCCCTCTTGAGTTCATATTTTTTTATCTTGTTGTAGAGCGTCACCCGGTCTATCCCCAATGTCTGGGCGGAACGCACGATATTCCACTGGTTTTCCGCCAATACCGCGCGAATGTGCTCCTTCTCGACCTCGTCCAGGGATTTCGTCCAGTGGTTTGTTGGCGTAGATGTCGCGGTCGGCCTGCTGACATCGGAATCCGTAATGATATTCCCCTTGGCCACCACCATTGCCCGCTCTACAACGTTCCGCAGTTCACGCGCGTTTCCGGGCCATTCGTTGTCCATCAGGATCCGCATCGCTCCCTCGCTTACGCCGCGGATCTGCTTCCCCATCTCGATGTTGAATTTTTCAATGAAGTGGTCGACCAGCAGCGGTATGTCTTCCCTCCGTTCCCTCAGCGGGGGAATGTGGATGGAAATGACATTCAGCCGATAGTAGAGGTCCGCGCGGAACCGGTCCTCGTCGATGGCGGCCTTCAGGTCCCTGTTCGTCGCCGCGATGATTCGCGAGTTGATCGCGATCACGTCGGATCCTCCGACGCGCCGGAAGTCCTTCTGCTCCAGCACACGGAGCAGGTCCATTTGCAGTTTCAGGCTGATGTCGCCGATTTCGTCCAGGAAGAGCGTCCCGTCCTGCGCAAGCTCCAGTTTCCCCCGCTTGATCGCGGTGGCGCCGGTGAACGCTCCCTTTTCGTGGCCGAACAATTCGCTTTCCAGCAGTGTTTCCGTCAGGGACACGCAGGACACGGAGATGAAGGGCGAATCGCTGCGCGGGCTCTCGTCGTGGATAGCGCGCGCAAGAAGCTCCTTGCCCGTTCCGCTTTCCCCCTGGATGAGGACCGTCGAGCTGCTCTTCGCGACGGTCCGCGCCAGCTCGAAGATCTCCAGCATCTTCTCGTTCTTGCTGATCATGTCCCGGAGCTTGTACTGTTTTTTGAGTTCCTTCCGCAGGAACAGGTTCTCCTGGACGAGTTTGTGATGGTCCACGATCTTGCGGATCGTGAGGGAGATATCGTCGGGGTTGAACGGTTTGACGAAATAGTCGTAGGCGCCCGTTTTCATCGCCTTCACGGCGGTGTCGACCGTGGCGTAGGCGGTCATGATGATGATCAGCATGTCGGGGTGGGTTTTGCGCACCTCCTCCATCAACTGGATACCGTCCATGCCCGGCATCTTCAGGTCGACGAGCATCAGGTCCCAGTTCTTGACGGGAAGCCGTTCCAACGCCCGTTTGCCGCTCTCGACGGCCTCGACGGCGTAGCCGTCCTCCTCGAGCCAGCTCGACAAAGAGTCCCGGACGATTTCCTCGTCGTCCACGACCAGAATGTTTACGCTCTTTTCCATCGTCATTCCTCCTTCCCAGCCCCCGTTTTCGAAGCCACCGTCATCTGGCAGGCCCGGCAGAACGTCCGCCCCTTGGTATCCACGTCAACCACCGTGTTCGACAGGTACATGACGCACTCCTTCGAAGTGCAGTGGATCAGTCCGAATGTGTGCCCGAGCTCGTGGAGACATTCCTTCCTCATCCGTTCCTGGAACAGTTTCTGGTCCGGCGGGGCGCCGTAATACTCCTGGCGCAACCGGGCAAGCGAGACGACCGCCGTCGTCCCTCCGAGCTGCGCCTCCCCGAAAACGTACGTGAGGATCGGTATGCAAAGGTCCTTGTCGGTAACCCCGAGCAGTTTCAGCGCGTTCTCGGGAACCTCCTTCAGCATTTCCTTGAGGATTTTCGTCGATATGTACTGGTTCCTGGCCGGCTCGAAGCTTGCGGGTGGAACCGGGATCGAAGGCATGACCCGCACCGTCGCCCAGAGGGATTCGCTCATCTCTTGCCGCAGCCATTGGAGAATTCCAGGATCCACCGCCCCGACGGGCCTTATGTAGATTATGTTTCCGATGGTCCCCGGTCCCTTTACGTAATGGGGAGCGTAACCCTGATGCACGTTCCCTTGCCCGGGGCGCTGTCGATGTCGAGTTTGCCGTTATGCCGGGCGACAATACCGCTTACGACCGAAAGCCCCAGCCCGGTCCCCTTTTCCTTCGTCGAGAAGAAAGGATCGAAGATATGCGCGAGGTTCTCCTTTTCGATCCCCACGCCGGTGTCGCGGAACCAGATCGTCGCCGTGTTCTCCTTCTCGTTGCTGCAGCTGCCCAGCGTCAGCGTCCCGCCCCCCTCCATGGCCTCGCAGGCGTTCACCATCAGGTTGATGAAAACCTGCTTCATGTGGCCCGGATCGGCCAGGACCTCGGGCAGGGACTTCATTTCGTTCACCACGACGATATTGTTCAGGCGCAATTTATTCTGAAGGAGCACCATCGATTCGCCCACCATCTTTTCGAGATCCAGGGGCTTGCGGATCGGCTCTTTCGGCCTGGTGAAGTCCAGCAGGTTCTGAACGATCGCCGTCGTACGCTCGACCTCCCTGCGCATCGTGTCGAGGTAGGAACGGTACTTATCCACATGCTCCTCGCCGTGCTGCCCCTGGGCGATTTTCCGCTCCATGAGCCGTATGTAAGTGTAGACGCCGGTCAGCGGGTTGTTGATCTCGTGGGCTACGGTGGCCGCCAGCTTCCCGACCGCCGCCAGTTTTTCCGATTGCAGGAGCTGGGATTGCGCGTCTTTTAGTTCGGTGGTCCGCTCTTCGACCTTGTGTTCCAGGTTGCGGATACCTTCCTCGATCTCCTCGCGCGCCTTCGCCAGATCCTGTGTCATCTGGTTGAACGAAAAGGCCAGGTGTCCCATCTCGTCGTTGGACGTCACGGGGATGAAATGCTCGAGGTCCCCGTCGGAGATCCGTTTCGTGCCGAGGACGAGGTCCTTGACCGGCCTCTCGACGAAATGAATAAGGATCATCGCGACGATGAGGGAGATGCAAAGTATGGAAATCACGCTGACGAGGAGAATCCGGCCGCGGTCGCGGGCCATCGCGACATCTACGTCCCTGAGCGACATGGTGACATCGATCACGCCCAGGACCTTCTTCGACGGAGGGTGCGCATGGCATGTCGATGAGGAACACTCCGCTTCGTTGTACAGGGGATTGATGACGCCAAGCACGCGGTGCTCCTTGTCGGAACGCTCGCGGTGGTCCGCGGACATGAAGATCCGGTTCCTCTTTGACGTCGCCAGCCGTTCCAGCGGACGGGCCTCGGAATGGCACCCGTAGCACGCTTCCGCCCGCTTGTCGACCATGCCGCCGATCTCGTACTTGTCGCTTGAGAAGAGGATCCGCCCTTCCTTGCTGTAGATCCGGACCCTCTCGATCCCCTCCTGCTGGCCGATCGTCTCCATGATCTTGTATGCGGCGTCCTTGCGGTTTTCGAGCATGTCGTTCCTGATCGACTTCTTGATCGTCTCGCTTAGCTGCGAGGCGCTCCGGAGGACCGTTTCGTTCAGGTTTTCCTTCTGGATGACGAGGGACAGATAGGCCAAAAGGCCGTTGACGATCAGGACCATCCCGACGACGCACAGGATGATCTTGACGCTGATGCTGTGATACCAGCTCATTCTATCGCACCGTCCCGCACCACCCCATGTGCATACAGTATACATAGACGGGTCGGCAGGGAAAGGAATTTCCGTACCGTTCGGCGGCGATGGAGTTCGTATCGCCGTACACCCCGCTTTTTTGATAAAATTTCTCGTTAGAAACCCAGCTCATGTTGAATATGCGGGGGTCCGCCCGCGTTTCACCGGGGCATTGAAATATTTCGCGGGAACACCGAATAAATCAGGCATTTCCGCCGATACATTCTTCAAGTAAGTTGACTGGATACCCGAAAGGGTAAAAAATGAATGGTTGACTATCGTTTGATCGTTTCACACATGCATGCCGGGGGCGGAATGCAGAAGAGGGCGTTTCTCGCTGTTGTCGGAGTGTCCATCGTCGTAACCGCGGTTTCCCTCGGGTTTTCCGCAAGCCGTTTCCTTTCCGCCCGGTACTCGGTTCCCGCCCCTGCCGCTCCCGCCCGCGGAGCGGCGGCGGAGCCCTCCGGCGCGCAGGCCCTGTCCCCCGAGAAGTGGACAAACCTTTTCGCCCCCGACCAGGGGATGGACCTTCCTTCCAGGCTGATCGGGAAATCGAAACCGCAGGAATTACCCTCGACGAAATACGTTCTCCTCGGCACGGTCGCCTCGGACTCAAGGTCCGCCCGGCGCGCCATCCTTTGGGCCGATGGTATGAAGACCCCCCGCATGGAAAGGGAAAGCGCCGAACTGGAGGCAGGCGTGAGGCTATCCCGCATCGAAAGGGACCACGTCTTCCTCTCCCGCGGCAAAGTCGAGGAGAGGCTGGACATCCTTCCAGTGGGCTCCAGGACCCGCGTCACCGCGCCACCTGCAGCGCCTGCCGCGTCCGCAAGCGCTCCGAGGGCCGCCGACCTTCCGGCGGGCGGGGAAATCCGCGTCACGAAGCTCGGCGAGAGTTCGTTCGCACTCGATGAAGCCACGGCGGGGCAACTGACCGGAAATATCAACCAGTACATGACAAACGTCCGGCTGATCCCGTTCTTCGAGGGGAACAAGTCCGCGGGTTACCGTGTCGCTGCGGTTCGGCCGGGATCCGCCTTCGAACAGCTGGGATTCAAAAACGGGGACGTAATCCAGCAAATCAACAACGTGGAGCTCAGCACCCCCGACAAGATGTACACGATCTTCCAGAACCTCAAGGATGAAAAGCGCGTAACCGTCAACATTCTCCGCCAGGGGCAGAAAAGCACGATCACGTACGAAATCCGATGAAGAGGGAGCGCGCGATGAAAAAAACGGGTGCATGGCTGGCGGCGATATGTCTCCTCGCCGCGACCGCGCAAGCGGCGGATCCTCCGCAGGCGGTCCCTTCCCCGGCTTCCGACAACCAGGCTTCCGCTCCCCCGCCGTCCGCGGACAATACGGCGCCGCCGATAAGGGAGGAACCCGTAATTCCGCAGGCGGCTCCCCCGCAACCTCCCGTCCAGCCTCCTCCCGAACGGATTCTACGACCGGCCGAGCCTCCTCCTGCACCGGTACAGGCGCCGCCTCCCCAACCGCCGATCCAGGCGCCGCTTCCCCAGCAGGCCGAAACGAAACGGATGCCGGTATACATTTCCATGGATTTCACGGACGTCGACCTCCCCGTCCTGATCAAGTTCATCAGCGAGCAGACCCGGAAGAACTTCATTTTCGACGAGCGTGTGCAGGGGAAGATCACGATCATCTCCCCCCGCAAGATCAGCGTGGAGGACGCCTACAACGTCTTTCTTTCCGTCCTCCAGGTCAAGGGATTCGCCACCATCGAGCAGGGGAACGCGATCAAGATCATCGCGCTTCGCGACGCCAAGCAGGACAGCCTCCCCACGGCGCGGGCCGGAGAACCGGCCTCCGCCTCGGAATTCATCACCCGCCTGATCCCGCTTCAATACACGGACACCGCCGAAATCGTTCCCGTGCTCTCTCCCATCGTTTCAAAGGACGGCCTGCTCACCGCCTTCCCGGCGTCGAACATGCTGATCCTCATCGATTCGCGCTCCAACATCGACCGTGTCATGAAGATACTGGCCGAACTTGACGTGGAGGGCACTTCGGGCATTCTCAGGATCTTTCCTTTCAAGTATGCATCGGTCACCGAAATCGCCAGGACGCTCGATTCGCTCTACACGGGCGCGGGAACGGCTCCTGCGGCTCCCGGCCAGGCGGGCGCCGGAGCCAGGGCGGTCCGCCGCGGCAAGGGACGCGGCGGCGCGATCCGGTTCATCCCGGACGTGCGGACAAACAGCCTGATCGTCCTTGCCGGCGCGGACCTGATGTCGGACATCGAGGACCTGATAAAGAAGCTCGACATCCCATCGCCGGAGAACACCGGCAAGATCAACGTCTACTACCTGGAGCACTCCGACGCCGAGGAGGTCGCAAAGGTTCTCGCCAACCTGTCGGGGAGAGCGCCCACAACGCCGACCGCACCGGCCGCCGCGGGGCCTGCCGGCACCGTCAAGTCGGTCATTACCGCGGAACTGGAGGGAGGGGTGCGGATCGCGGCTGACAAGGCCACCAACTCCCTTATCATCATCGCATCGGTCAACGATTACCTGACGCTGGTGGACGTCATAAAGAAGCTCGACATCCGCCGCCGGCAGGTTTACGTGGAAGCGGTCATCATGGAGATCACCCTCGACAAGGGGCGCGACGTAGGAGTGGAATTCCGCGGGTCCGTCGCCAGCGCGGCAAACAAGGGCGCGCTGCTCTCGGGAACGAACTTCGATTTCCAGGGAAACGTCAACGAATTGTTCTCGGCGCTTGCCTCCGGCAACCCGCTGGTCTTCAGCGGCACCGGGCTGATCGCGGGCGGCATCCTGGGCAACGTCACGCTTCCGGACGGGACACAGATTCCGGCCGTCACCGCCATCCTGCGGGCGGCACAGACGTCCGACAACATCAACGTCCTTTCCTCTCCGCACCTCCTTACCCTGGACAACAAGGAGGCCGAGATCATCGTAGGCCAGAACGTGCCTTTCATCACGAGCCAGTCACGCGACAGCACCAACCTCGCCAACACCATAAACACGATCGAACGGAAGGACGTGGGCATAACGCTACGTCTCACGCCACACATCCACGAGAGCGAGTACGTGAACCTCGAAATCTACCAGGAATCCTCCGCCATCCTGGGAACCCAGCTCCTGAACGCCAACCAGGTAGGTCCCACGACGACGAAAAGGTCGGCCAAGACAAGCGTTCTCGTGAAGAACGGGAACACCGTGGTGATGGGGGGGATGATGCAGGACTCCCTCACGGTGAGCGAGAGCCAGGTTCCGCTCCTCGGGGACATCCCGCTCCTTGGGAACCTTTTCAAGTTCAAGTCGGTCGCGCGGAACAAGACGAACCTGCTCATCTTCCTCACGCCCCACGTCATCAAGGAGCCGACGGACATGGCGAAGATCGGCGAAAGGAAGCAGGCGCAGATGGACGAATTCATAAAGCGGAAGGATGGGCTCACGGAGCAGAAGATGCCCCGCCCCGGCGCCCTGGCGAATCCTTGAGCGGAAATCCTCGACAGGAAGCGATCCAGGACCTGGACGCTCTCGCGCCGGAGACCGACCTCCTGGGGAAACTCCCGATCGGTTACGCAAGGAAACACCTTCTGCTACCTTGCCGTGACGCGGACGGGTCGCTGGTCCTGCTGTCGGGCAGGCCCGACGTCCCGGAGACCATAGACGAGGTCAGGTTCCTCGTGGGACCGATCCGTGTCCTTCCCGCCCCGGGTGACGCGATCCTCAAAAAAATCGACGCCGCATACGAGAAGATCCACGCGCCGGAAAGGGAGCTTGTCGACGGGCTCTCCGGGGAGTGGAACCTGGACGTCGAGGCCGCGATCGAGGAAACGCGGGACCTGTTGGAAACGCCCGACGAGGCGCCGGTCATCAAGTTCGTCCACTCCCTTCTCTTCCGGGCCATCAAGGAGCGATCGAGCGACATCCACGTGGAACCCTACGAAAAGGAGCTTTCGGTGCGCAACCGCATCGACGGCATCCTCTATCCGATGGTGACCGCTCCGCGGAAATGGCACGCGCCTGTCGTGTCGCGCATAAAGGTCATGGCGGGGCTGGATATCGCGGAGCGCCGTCTTCCCCAGGACGGCCGGATCAAGATCCGGATCGGGGGGAAGGAGATCGACATCCGCGTATCGATCGTACCCACCGCCTTCGGGGAGCGGGCGGTCCTGCGGCTTCTCGACCGTTCGAGCATCCTGGTGGGGCTCGAGGACATCGGGCTGGCGCCGGAGGACCTTTTGCAGTTCGAGAGGTTCCTTTCCCGCGCAAACGGGATCGTGCTGGTGACCGGCCCCACCGGGTCGGGGAAGACCACGACCCTCTACGCCGCGCTGCGCCGTCTCGATTCGGGGACGAAGAACATCATCACCATCGAAGACCCGATCGAGTACCAGATCCAGGGGATCGGCCAGATACAGGTCAATCCGAAGATCCAGCTTACCTTCGCCAACGGTTTGCGCTCCATCCTGCGGCAGGATCCCGACATCATCATGGTGGGTGAAATCCGCGACGCGGAAACAGCCGAGATCGCCATACAGGCGTCGCTTACCGGCCACCTGGTGCTCTCGACGCTGCACACAAACGACTCCGCGAGCGCCGTGACGCGCCTCGT
Source organism: Deltaproteobacteria bacterium (assembly GCA_016218975.1). Taxonomy (NCBI): domain Bacteria; kingdom Pseudomonadati; phylum Myxococcota; class Myxococcia; species Deltaproteobacteria bacterium. The sequence goes on along the minus strand of JACRCO010000093.1, from coordinate 31,936 downwards.
CGACATGGGAATCGAACCCTTCCTGGTCGCTTCCTCCCTCTCGGCGGTCGTCGCCCAGCGACTCATCCGCAGGCTGTGCCCCGCCTGCCGCGTCCCCTACGATCCGACGCCGGCGCAGTGGGGGAAATTGGGGCTCTCCGCCGCTCCCTCTGGGCCTTTTTACACCGCCGCGGGTTGCCCGGGCTGCATGAATACCGGGTATCTCGGCCGGATCGGAATCTTCGAGGTCCTCCCCGCGGACGAAAAGGTGCGCTCGCTGGTACTTACGCGGGCCGACGCGGACGGAATCAAATCGTTCGCCGTTTCCCGCGGAATGAAGACGATTCTCGCCGGGGGGGCGCAGAAGGTCTGCGACGGGACCACCTCCGCGGAGGAAGTCCTTCGCGTGACCCAGGAAGACTAAGGGTTACCCGTGCCCACCTACAATTACACGGCAATCACCAAAACGGGAGAAGAGCGGAAAGGGAATGTCGACGCCGACAACCTTTCCGCCGCCCGAAGGAAGCTGCATGCCGAAGGGGCATATCCCGTAACGCTTGCGGAGAGCGCCGGGAAGGAGAAGCTGTTCCCCACGTTTTCCCTGCTGGGGCGCCAGGAATTCCTGCCGCTGCTGACCCGCCAGCTCGCCACGCTTGTGGGCGCGGGAGTTCCCGTGGTCTCGGCCCTGCAATCCGTATCCTCGCAGATGGAGGACTCCGAAGGCCGCCGGGTGGTGGTCGAGATGCAGGAGGCGGTGCGCGGCGGAATGCCGTTCGGCCGCGCGATCGAGGCGCATCCGGACATGTTCCCGGAGCTGTATGCGAGCATGGTGCGGGCGGGCGAGGAAAGCGGGATGCTTTCCCTTTCGCTCTCCCGGCTGGCGGACCACCTGGAGGGAATGGCGAAGACGAAGAACCGTGTGCGGGCGGCGCTCACCTACCCCATTCTCATGGCGGTCGTCGCCACGCTGGTGGTCATATTCCTCCTGACCGTGGTCGTTCCGAAGATCGTCGGGGTGTTCTCACACCTCGGCCGGGCGCTTCCCCTTCCGACCCGCATCCTTATTTTCGTCACCGACGTTTTTTCCGCAGGCTGGTGGGCCATGCTGATCCTGGCCGCTGCGGGGATACTGGCGGCGAGGAGACATCTCGCGACCGAACGGGGGAAGCGCCGCCGCGATAACCTGATCCTGCGGTTCCCCCTTATAGGGCGGCTCGCGCACCTTTCGGCCCTTTCCCGCTTCTGCCGCACCCTGTCCACGCTTGTTGCAGGGGCAATCCCCGTGGACAAGGGTTTGCGGATCGTCGCGCCGGTTGTGGGGAACATGGTTATCTCGGAGCGGATAGCCGCGGCGGCGGACCGCGTGGTTGAGGGGGCTCCCCTTTCCGAGGCCTTGAGGGTCCACGCCGAAATCCCGCCCACGCTCGTACAGATGGTCGCGGTCGGCGAAGAGAGCGGTAAACTGGACTTTATCCTGTCGAAGATGGCGGACGCCATCGACGGAGAGATCGAGACGAGGCTTTCCCGCCTCCTTTCGCTGCTGGAGCCCATCATCATCCTGTTGATGGGAATGGTGGTCGCCGGCATAGTCATCTCCGTCCTGCTGCCGCTGCTGGAAATCTCACAGATCGTTCGGTAAGAAGGAGGATCGCTCGATGCGAAAAGGGAAAAAGGAAACGTACCGTCTGCGCGACCGCGCCGGCTTTACCCTCATCGAGATCATGGTCGTCATCGTCATCCTGGGGCTGCTCGCAGCCCTCGTGGTGCCGAAGCTCGTCGGCCGCACGGAGGAAGCGAAGAAGACGCAGTCCCGCGTCCAGATCAAGAGCCTCCAGCAGGCGCTGGAGCTGTTCAAGCTGGACAACGGCTTCTACCCCGCCACCGACCAGGGGCTCGACGCGCTCGTGCGGCAGCCCGAAGGGGGCAGGATCCCGAAGAACTACCGGAAGGGCGGCTACATCGATCGGGTGCCGAAGGATCCGTGGAATAATCCCTACGTATACGCGTCTCCGGGGCAGCGCTCGGATTACGACATCAGCTCGTACGGCGCCGACGGCGTGCAGGGCGGAGAAGGCGAAGATGCGGACATCAACAGCTGGGACGATAAGTAGCCGCATCGGAGACTGCCGCGCCCGGGACCGCCGGGGATTCACGCTTATCGAGCTTTCGGTCGTCCTGTTCGTTCTCGGGCTCGTCTTCTGGCTGGCCATGCCCCACCTCGCCGGCGTCGGCGAGCCCGACCGCGGTTCGGTCTTCCGCGAGCTTGCGGCAGGCTCCGAGGAAGCGTTCGACCTTTCGCTGTTCGAAAAACGCGAGGCGCGCCTGGTGCTTGACCCCAAGGCAGGCACCTACCTGTTCCAGACTGCCGACGGCAGGAGCTTCACTCCCTCCGCGAAACCGCTGGGCAGCAGGCTGACGATCACCGGCATCCGCATCGAGAACGAAGACCGTCCGCTGGACCTTGTCACCGAAATCCGCTACCTGCCGGGCGGGAAGGTGCCCGCCGCGCGGATCTTCTTCCGCGATAAGGAAGCCGGGGGAGACGCTTCGGACTGGACGCTCCGGATAAATCCCTTCGACGGCTCCATGGAAGTGCTCGAAGGGACGGTGGTCAAGGATGCGTAACGGCATCAATCGCCGCAACGGACTTGTCCCCCGGTCAAGGAAGTTGGCAGGGGGTTTCACGCTCCTCGAGGTGCTCGTCGCGCTGGCGATCCTTTCGTCGGTGCTCGTGATCGCCTACCGGGTGATGACCGATGCGATCGCCGCGGAGGCGCGCTCGGAACATTGGACCACGGCGTCCTACCTCGGCGAGGCCCTCATGCGCGAGGCGACATCCACATTTCCCGACGTCGGCGAGACCACGGGGCGATTCGCTCCTCCCGACGATGCCTACTCATGGGTACGGGCTGTCCGGCAGGCGCCGCACGCAGACGCCGTCGAGGTTCACGTGACCGTCAAATGGAGCGAAGGGGGCCGCGAGGAAAAGGTGGAGCTCGCCGGCATCGCGGCAAAATAAGATGGAAGGCCTCCATTCCCTTCCGCCTGCAGATCAGGCGAAACGTGCGTTTCGAGGGGGCGGCTTCACGCTCGTCGAGGTATTGCTCGCGCTTGCCATCCTCGCAACCGTCCTGGTCCTTCTGCTTTCCACCTTCACCGGCGCAAGCCGCGGGCTCGAGATCCTCACGGAACGGTCGAGCCGATTCCGGCAGATCCGTATAGCCATGGACCGCCTGGGAGCCGACCTGCCCGGCGCGATCTCTTCTCCCGCCGTCGAAACCACGGCGTTCACCTGCCGGCCCGACACGTTCTCCGGGAAACCGGCATCCACTCTCGTTTTCACCGCCTTCGCCCTGCCCGACACATCGAGCGCGCGCCCTGCGACGGATATCGTAAAGATCCGGTATTTCGCCAAGGTCGGCGGCGACGGAAAATCGATCGACCTGTATCGCGAGCAGTCCGACCTCCCATTGATCGAGAACAAGATACCCACGAGCGAATCCCGCATCGCCTCGGGGCTCTCCGGTTTTCGCGTCGAACTGTCCTCGGGCGAAAAATGGACGGCCGATTGGCCGTCCGGTGACGCCGGGGCTTCGAAGGGGAAACTCCCGAAAAGGGTTTCGTTCATGCTTGCCGATTCGCAAGGCAGGGAGTTCAAGCGAACTATCACGCTCCCTCTGGCGGGGCAGGAATCCTCGATCCTCTTCTCGGGGAAGCGGCCGGCGACGAAATGAAGCACAGTATCGCGAATAACCCAGGCGAGAAACCCCTGCCCGGTAACAGAGCGGGAGTCGCGCTCCTCGTCACGCTCCTGATCCTCGTTATGATCGTCGTGATGGCCATCGAGATTTTCCGCATCGGCGCGCGGGCGGCGCAGACCGGTGCCTACGGCCGGGATTCCATCCGCTCCACCCTGGTCGCCGAAGGGGGCCTCGCGGCGGCGCGCGTGGCGCTTCGCGAGGATTCGAGGAACAACGATTACGATACCCTGGACGAAATCTGGTCGCGGCCGGCCCCGCCCATAGAACTGGGAGACGGCATCGTAACGGTGGTCGTGGAGGACGAAGACAGGAAGTTCAACCTGAACAAGCTCGTCCTTCCGAACGGGAATGCGCCCGATGAGCAGCGGCTCGCCGTCTTCAGGAAACTCCTCACGGTCCTCGGAATCGATCCCCTCGTAGCGGAAGCGACTGTCGATTGGCTCGACAACGACGACACGACCCGCTCCGGAGGGGCGGAAAGCTCCTATTACATGTCGCTTCCGGTCCCCTACCGTGCGAAAAACGACCTGTTCGACACGCTGGACGAGTTTCGGCTTGTCCGTGGAGTGACGAAGGAGGATTTCGAAAAGCTGAAGCCGTTTGTGACGATATATTCCGGGGGAACTGTAAACATAAACACCGCACCGAAAGAGATCCTGATGTCGCTTTCGGCGGGCAAGGACGCCTCCGATGCGGTGGAAATCAGCGAGGCCATGGCCGCCCAGATCGTCGATTACCGGAAGGACAATCCGTTCCAGAAAGCCCGCGACATATCGAACGTCAGCACACAGTTGAAAGACCTATATGACAAGACACGTTTCCGGGACCTGATCGACGCTAAAAGCGCCGTCTTCCGCGTCCGCTCGCTGGGCGACCACGGAGGGACCGTCCGCACGGTGGAGGCCGTGGGGTTGCGGTCGGGAAATGATATACAATGGCGGTACTGGCGATTAGAATAGTCCGTATCCAATTCAATTCACGGGGTGTTCGATGACTCGATATGCCGGAGCCGTCCTCGCTGCCTTGCTGCTTGCCGCCGCCTTTGCGGGACCTGCCGCCGCGGAAATCACCCTGCCGGTCAACGACAACAATACCGGCATCTTCGACCAGCCGTCGGCGGTGCTGGACGACACGGCGGTCCGTGTCGCTTTCATAGGCGATGCATCCGGTTCCGGCGTCTACAAGGTCTATATCGCTTCGGTAGACGGGAATTTCGATTTCGTGAGAACGACGTTTCCGTCCGACAATGCCTACCGGTTGACCAATGCAACCGCCGTCGACAACTCCACGTCGCCCAATGACGCGTATTACGACGCGAGGCATCCGAAAATTCTCATGAGGACATCTACTCACGAGGCCGTGATCCTCTTCCAGGCAAAGGAGTCCTCCGGGGCCACCGTCTACCGGCCCTACCTCGCCAGGGTGGCCCTGACGGGAAGCACGATCACCACGATATCGGTAAAAAAGATCACGGGATTCCCGACCTCGCCCGTCGACCTGAGCACCAGCGACATCGAAGACATCTCCTTCGGGATCGTCACGACCGATAATGTCGCGCATATCGCTTTCTGCACGAAATCGGCGATCGGCGCGTCGGAATCGTTCCAGGTCTACTTCGCCAGGGTTTTGCTCGGCGACGCGACGGTCACCGGCACACCGGTGCTGCTTTCTTCGATTACCAACACCGGGGGGCTTCGTCCGCTCCCAAGCCTGAAACTCGATTCTTCCAACCGTGCCCATATCGCCTGGGTCGCGAACAACTCCACTCCGGTCACCAGCCCTGTTTACTATGCGCTGGTCAAAGAACAACCGGCGGGAAATCCCGACAACAACGTCATCCAGGCAACCCAGGTGATCGCGACGCCGGGAATCCGCTGGGGGTTTCCGATCACGCTCGTTTACAGCCCCAGTTCGGTCGTCATTCTCGCGGCTGACGAAACGGTGTCGGGCCAGGCGGGGAACTTGGGCATCGTCAATATCAATCCCGATGCCGACGACCAGGACGGCGACCCGGCGTTCACGGCGGATGCGAGGACATTCTTCCTTTCTCCCCTGGGCGAAGCCATCATCGCCGATGGAATCAGGCTGTATCACCCCGACGCATTTCTGGATTCGGCCGGGAAAATTCACCTTGCCGGCTACGGTATAGATAACGTATTCGGCGATTACGGGGCGATTATCCTGACCACTTCATCGCCTTATTACGATTTTCAACCTTCGATGGTGTCCTGGGGTGGAGGTACGACAGAATACCCGAAAGAGCTCTCCGGCGACTATACAAGGGCGGCATTCGTCTACATGCCGTCGGCCGGGAAGGTGGTCATTTTCTGGTCGGGTGAGATCGGGACAAACCGGAACCTCGACGTTACGACGGCCAAGACATCTTCGATCGTCACGCCAGCCCAGGAATCGGGGTGTTCGATGGTCGCCTATCCCGGTTCCGGTGAAAACGGCCGTATGGCCGGGGCCGCGATACTTTTCCTGCCCGCAGTTGTGCTCGGCGTCCGCCGGATCTCCCGCCGTTCCCGGATGGCGCGCGGGAGGGACGTCGTATAGATGGTGAGAAGTGCGGCACATTAACGGTTTGGCCCGGGGCCGCCGGATTTTCGCGGCCCTGGGCATCCTTCTTTTCGCCCTGATCTTTCTTTTCACGTTCCTGTACACCCTTCCCGGCGATGCCTTTCTTTCGCCGCTGCGTTCGGCGCTCTCCCGGGCGGGATACGACCTGACATACGAAAACGCCCGCATCGTATTCCCGCTGGGGGTCGAATGCCGGAACGCTGTCCTCTCACCGCGCGGGGGAGCCGCCGTATCCTTCGATTCCGTCCTCGCCGCATTCGAATGGACGGGGCTGTTTCGATGGCTTCCGTTTCATCTAAGGGCGACCCGTGGAACGGCTTCGGTCGATATACGCACTTCCCCCATGGTATCGGACCCCGGGAAGGTTCGACTTCGCGTTTCCCGAATCGGTTCGGACGACCTGGCCGCCTTTTACCCTCCCGCGTCCGGTGTCGGTTTCCTGATCGATTCCGTAGACCTTCAATTGAAACGGAGCGGCGGCGGGCGGGTCTCCGGAACGGGGGACGGGTCCGTCCAGTGGCTGCGCATGCCGATTCCCGCGAAGGAATCTCCCGTCCGCGAGGCGCTTTTGAAGGACGTTCGGATGAAGTTCGTCGTCAGGGAAGGGACCATCCATGTTTCGTCCTTCACGGGAACTTACGAAGGGTCCGCCGTCGACGGGACGGGAGAGATCGTGCGATTTTCCAACCCCGCCGCCGCGGCGATCACTTTCCATCTGCGGATACAGAATCCGCTTGAGGGCAAGATCGCGGCCCTATTTGACCTGGTGGCGAAAAACGTCAAGAATGCTAATCTGAGGATCAAGGGCACCCTCCTGTCGCCGACGGGAGAGTTCCAGTTCTTTTAGGAACGGGGAATGAGCGTCTTAGGCATTTCGATAACCCGAAACAACCTTTCAGCGGTGTTGTGGGAATCCACCCTGTTTTCCTCGAGGGTTGCTTTCGCCTGTACGGTACCCTGCCGGGAGGCGCACGGGGGACCGGAAGACGCGGGAAAACTCGCTGAGGAGATTCGCAAGGGTACAGGGTCGGCTACGCTGCCGCCCGCCGTCCTGTCCCTGCCGCCCTCCTGGACCTACCTGCGCCAGGTGGAGCTGCCCGCTAAAGATCTCCCGCTCGCGAAGAAGATCCACGTCGCGGAACTCGAGGGGAGCCTTCCGCTCGAGGACGAGGCTATCCTTTCCGATCTCCTCCCCTCCCCGCCGGCTCACCCCGGCAAGTACCTTGCGGTGGCCGCACGCAGGGAAGGCGTGGAAAAAACAGTTTCGCTTTTCGCAGGCGCGGGGTTCCGCGTGGACCGTGTCGTCACCGACCACGTGTCGATCCTTTCGGCTTTCCTCTCCGGGAACGCGCTGCCTGACGGGCTCATCGTTTCGACGCTTTCCGACATCGTGATACTTCGCACCGAAGGAGGGGCCGTCCGATGGGCGCGCCAGTTTCCCTCCGCGATGGCCGACTCCGACGGCAGCCTGGCGAAGGAGCTTCGCGAATGCATGGCGGTCGATGCCCCGTCGAATATGCTTCTGCCTGTGACGTTGATAGGCGAGGCCCCCACAGGCCTCGCCCAGGAACTGGCGGGCTCGGTGCGGTTCCGTCTTCCGGACGGCGCGGGGGATGCCGCGCCACTGGCCTATGGCGCCGCCAGGGTCTTCTCTCACGCAAAGGAACTTGGGGGATTTTCCCTGCGTACCTCCGCCGAGGGGGAATCGGAACGGAAACGGCAACAGCGGCGCGTTCGAATCGCCTGCATCGCGGCGGGGGTAGCCCTTCTATCCGCGGTTGCCTCGCTTGAGATCGCCCAGTGGGCTGAAACCCGGAGGATCGCCGCCGTGCGGGCACAGATCCGGAAGGAATTCACGGAAGCCGTCCCCGGCGCAAAAGCGACCGCACTTGAACCTGCCCAGATCCGCGCCAAGGTCCAGTCGCTCCGCCGCCAGCAGAAGGAAATGGGGATCGACTCCGCGGGGCTTTCGGTGTCTCTCGGGAAGATCTCACAGTCGCTTCCCCTGAAAGAGAACATCGTCATGAAGGAAGTCTCGTATGAGTCGGGGCGGATGCGGATTTCGGGCGAAGCAGGCGGCACGCAGCAGGTGGAAAAGTTCCGAACGGCGCTTGCGTCCTCCTTCGGCCGGGAGATGAACGTCACGGTGCAGGAATCGCAGGGCACGGCGAGGGGCGGATCGATCCGGTTCACCATCCTTGTCGAGAAAGGAACCACGGGCCGTGCTTCGTGATCGTGAAAAAGCGGTCCTCTTCTTCGGCGGGATCGCCGCCGCGCTGATCCTGCTGGCGTCATTCGTCGTCATTCCCGGCGGGGCGAAAATCAAAAGTCTGTCACGCCAGTATGCACAGGCGGGGAAGGATCTTGCGGAACTAAGGCAGATACGTCCGGAGCTTGAGAGGGCCGACAGGGAAGTGCGCCAGAAGACCGGGCGTATCGCAGGGGCGGCCAACGCCGCCGAATCCCCGCTTGCCCGCCTGACGTCCACGCTCGGGGAGGCCGGATTTCCGTCATCCGCGTTCAGCCTCAAGTCCGGTGGAGTGAAGGACGGGGAATTCCAGCGGGAAGAATCGTTCGACCTGAAGATCGAAAACCTCACCTACCTTGAGGCGGTGCGCCTGGCCGTCCGGCTCGAAAACGGCCCGCTGCCCGTCGTCATACGATCCGCCCAGATGAAAAGCAGGTACGACGATCCCAAGTACGTGGACGGAACCTTCCGGATCGGATACCTGCTTCCCCCTGCGAAGTGACCCGAGTGCCCTTCGCGCGATCTGCGATACATTCTCAATGGATTCCATGGAACTGCGATAACAACGCACCGGCGCCGGGCAAGATCGACAACAACATCAAGTAGGGAGAAACAGTTGTCTCGAAAACGTATCGTCCTGATGCTGGCTGCAATCGTCGTGCTGCTCATCACCGGGTTTGCGGAGGTTTCCGTATTTCAATCCTCAAAGCGAGGAAATGCGGGTATCGTGATCGGCGGCACGGCCGTCGCGGGCACGTCGGATGGAAAAACGACTGTCGGCGTCAAAGTTACCCGCCCGGTTCCAACTGCAGTGGAATCGCTTCACGACGTCAAGACAAGGGCGGCGGCACGGCCGCAACCGGTGAAGCGGGATCGCGCAATTCCGTTCCGGAGAATCCAAAAACCCGGCGATACCCCGATATTCACCCCGAGGCTCTCGTTAAGCCTTTCCGCGGTGGTGACCTCTCTATTCGCCCCCGCATCGATGGCCCCCGCGCTCGACAACAGCTTCGCGGGATCAGATAACCCGCCCCCCGGCCCGGACATTGTTCCCCCTGACACGATGGGAGCCGCGGGGCCGAATCATCTTGTCAGCGCACTCAACAGCGACTTCGCGGTATTCGACAAGGCGGGGAATCTCCTATCGCGCGTCACACTGAACGACTTTTGGACATTCACCGATTCTCCCGGAGTTAACACTTTTGACCCGAAAGTCCTTTTCGATCAGAACAGCGGACGATTCATCGTCTCATCCGCAGCGGGGGAAAGCGCGCCGAATTCCTGGATCATGATTGCCGTATCGCAAACATCCGATCCGGAGGGTAACTGGGTCAAGGTTGCCATAGACGCGGACGCGGACGCGGACAATGTGGTCCGAAGCAATTCCGCGGATTTCCCGGGCCTCGGCATCGACAACGTGAACATTTATATCGCCGCCAACATGTTCAACACGTTGAATTTTTACCAGTACAGCAAGGCTTGGGCGATCCCGAAAACCCAATTGCTGGGCGGCTCGGCCCCGAGTCAACTCGAATATTACGAATTCCGGGATCCGGCAGGATCCGACTCCTCGATGCAACCTGCGCACACATTCGGCACGCCGGGGGCGGAATATATAGCTTACGAAGGAATCAACAACTTGCACCTCGCTAAAATCACGTTTCCGGGTGGAGTTCCTACCTGGGAGAACGTGGGGCCGGTTTCCGTGAATTCATTCACCTCCACTTCATTCCTGCCTGGTGTCCCGCAACTCGGCAATTCGAACACCATCGATGCGGGCGACACCCGGGTTCTAAACGCCGTCTACAGGAACGACTACGTCTGGACCTCACATCACGTGCAGAGCGGCGGAAAAATAGAGGTGGCGTGGTACCAGATCAATCCGCTTACCCTAACCGCGACTGACCAGGGAAGGATCAATCACGCTTCCCGGTGGTACATCTACCCATCCATTGCGGTGAACCAGGACGGCGATGTCGGAATAGGATTCAGCGGTTCTTCATCTACCGAGTACATAGGCGCCTACTACACCGCCAGGAGAAGCAGCGACGCTTCAGAAACGATGCAACCGGTGACCCTCCTTAAAACCGGGGAAACGGACTACTACAAGACTCTAAGCGGAGCAGACAACCGCTGGGGTGATTACAGCGGGACGACCGTTGACCCGGCGGACAACGTCTCATTCTGGACAATTCAGGAGTACGCCAAGCCCAAATCAGGCAGCACTTCCATGTGGGGGACCTGGTGGGGGCGGTTCCGCCCCTCCGCCGTAACCGCCCCGACAGGCCTTACCGCCACCACCGTATCCTCCAGCCGGGTCGATTTGATCTGGCCTGACTCCGACAATGAAACCGGATACACTGTGGAAAGGCGTCTGTATCCTGCAGGCGACTTTGCCGAGATCGCCGCGCTCAGCCAGAATTCCACCTCATATATCGATAACACAGGGCTGGCTGCGAGCAGCACCTACTTTTACAGGGTGAAGGCGACCAGCGGCTCCGACGGCTCCTATTCAAGCGAAGCATCGGCCGCGACTTCTTCCTCACCCTCGACTCCTTCAGGCGGAGGAGGTGGTGGAGGCGGTTGCGCAATTTCGAATCGTCATGGCGACAGCGCCGCGGATGTGGATCTTTCCGAACTGTGCGCGGTTCTTGCCCTTCTCTTCCCTCTTGGGGTTATCGCGTTGCTGAGGAGGGGCCGTCGGCACGTGATTCGCTGAAGCTCGCGGCGGCGGTGCAAGTGTAAAACCGCTCGATCGGCAGGAGCTATTATCCGGCTTCCTTCCGTTCCGCCTCGAGGGCGGCCAGGCGGGCAAGAAGATCCTTTTCCTTTTTCCACCGGGTGGTAACGTCGCGCAGGACCGCGGCGACGCCAAGCAGCTGACCGCCGGTATCGCGCAATATGGCGACGCTGAACTCCAGGGATACCCGCGTCCCGTCCTTCCGGATACCCGGAACAGCCAGCATGTCCTTCCCGTACTTCGTCTCCCCCGTGGCCATGACTCGGCGGTATCCCTCCCAGTGCCTGGGCCTTAAGTTTTCGGGGACGATGATATCGAGCGATTTCCCGATAGCCTCCTTCGACGTGTAGCCGAAAAGGGATTCAGCCGCCTGGTTCCATAACCTGATGATCCCGTCCCGGTCCGCGAAGATCATCGCATCCGGCGTGCTGTCCACTATCGCCCTGCAGAGCCAGGAGTGCGTCTGTCCGGCCATATCATCCCCTCCTTGAGGGAGCGTTATTCATTTCTTTGATGCCTGAAAGCGGAATCCCGGGGCAAATCCGGAGAAAAATGAGGTAAACTTCCGGCATCCGGTTTGCTTTACCCGATGGAAAACCCCGGAGGACGGAAATGATATCCGCAGACAAACCCGCCAAAATCTCCGTTTCGATTTCGAACGGGATGAGCGTCGAAATCCGTTTGGGCGTCAAGGAAGTGAAGATCGGCAGGGGAAGGGAGGCGGATCTCCAACTCCCGGATCCTTCGGTTTCCCGGCTTCATGCCCGCATATTCAGGGTCGGCGATCAATACTTCCTTTCGGATACCAGCAGGAACGGAACTTTCCATTCGGGAAAACGCATAACCCAGCTCCTCCTGGAAAACGGGCACGTCTTCGGCGTGGGACCCTACCAGATTCACTTCTCCCGGGAGGATTTCCCGAATTCGGGGGCGGAGCCGCCGACCGTATCCCAGGGGCAAAATCAGCAACCAGAGGTTTCGACCAGGCGTGGCGGAGTCAAACGTGAAACCTCATCTTCTACATTTGGCTTGATCGGCAATTCACCTATTATTGCTAAGCTTTTCGAAAATATCCGCCGCGTGGGTGCTTCCGATTTTCCCGTGCTTATCGAGGGAGAAACGGGAAGCGGGAAAGAGCTCGTGTCCCGGGGGATCCACGATTCTTCCTGCCGAAAGGACCGTCCCTTTGTGGTAGTTAACTGCGGCGCGATATCGCCGGAACTCATCGAAAGCGAATTGTTCGGCCACGAGAAGGGATCGTTCACGGGGGCCACGGCGCAGCGGAGAGGGGCGTTCGAGACGGCGCACGGAGGCACGATTTTCCTCGACGAAATCGGCGAACTGCCGCTCGCGCTTCAGCCGAAACTCCTGCGGGCGCTGGAGCAGAAGGAAATAAAGCGCGTCGGCGGGAACGAGACGATCCTGGTCGACGTGCGCATCATAGCAGCCACGAACCGGAGCCTGCGGGAGGAGATCTCCCGAAAGGCTTTTCGAGACGATCTTTACTTCCGGATCGGCGCCATAACGATCACAGTCCCACCGCTTCGCGACCGCAGGGAGGACATCCTGCCTATCGCCCTCCATTTCCTCTCGGAAATTGCGGCCAGGACCGACAAGCCGATTCCGGATATCTCCGGAGCGACCTCGGAACTCCTGCAGGCGCACGCCTGGCCGGGAAACGTCCGCGAACTCCGCAACGCCGTGCAGAGGGCGGTCGTCATGAGCGACGGGACCTCTCTCCATCCGGATGATTTCTCATTCCTGCTGGAAAAGGAAACGGCATCGGATCGTCCGGACGCCTCGGACGATGCACTCACGCGCTGGGAGCGATCGGAAAGGGGCAACATCCTCGCGGAGCTTTCGCGCCAGAACTGGAACAAGACCCGCACCGCGAAGGAGCTGGGAATCGCGAAATCCACCATGTTCGAGAAGCTGAAAAAGTACGGGATACGCTCTCCAGGGTCCGACCGGTAACCGGACCGATGGTCCGATAATCAGACTTCCCATTACCAGTTAATTCCCCTTCACCCGATCGCACCCCTCCAACTCCCCGCATCTTGGGGAGTTTTTATTTGTCCGACCCTCGCGGCGGACCGGAATGTTCCTTGCTCACCTTCCCGCCAACATTCCACAGAAAGGAGCAAGGCATGGAAACGGCAAAAAGAAGGAAGGCTCGTAATCGCAAGGGACAGGGCCTCACGGAGTACATCATCATCGTGGCGCTTGTTGCAATCGCGGCGATCGGGGTCGTCAACATCTTCGGGAACCAGCTCCGCAACCAGTTTTACACAATCGTCAAGGCGATGTCAGGTATCGAGGATGCGAATGTGAAATCGCTTGCAGGCAATGCGGAAAAAGAAGCCAACCAGAAAAACCTTTCCACCTATGCGGCTTCGAAGTAACCGGGGAACGGCGATGGTCGGCTTCCTCATAGGAGCAACCGTCCTGTTGACGGCCATTTTCGGCATCATCCAGCTCCTGTTTTTATGGTCGTGCCAGGGGGCCGTCGAAACGGCGGCCCATTTCGCGGCGAGGAAATTCGCGATCAACGCCCGGGCGGATTACCGGAAGGCCAGGACGGCAGCGCTTGCCGAAGCCGCTTCTCTCTGCCGGCACCGCATCGGGGGGAATTTGCAGAGTGCAGCTCTTACGTCGCTGGACATCGCGAGGGACGGCAACAACGCACCCGCAGCTTCATCCGCATCGGCCTCCGCATCCACCTTACCTTCCGCCGCCGCGCCCGGTGAAGCATACAAAATCCGCCTGACGCACGGTGTCGAACTGATCGTGCCGTGGGTAGACCGTGTGCTCTACTCCATCGCCCCCGTTCCAAAAACGCAGATCGGCGGCAAGTACTATCTCCTTCTCAACGCCACGCGCTGGGCGACGGTGGAATGAGCATGATCTCCTTTTACACCCGACAGGTCGAACATAACCGGCGCGGCCGTTCCGGGCAGGCCGCGGTCCTTTTCATCACAGTCCTGGCGTCGATCCTTTCGCTCGCCTTATATACCGTTTACACCTCGCACCTCGGAGCGGAAAAAGTCGCAACCTCCAATTCCATCGACGCCATTGCGCTGTCCGCAGCCACCTGGGAAGCGCGCGGCCTCAACATCATCGCCTCGTTGAACGATGGAATCCTGCAATGCTTCCGCGTCATCCGGTGGATCTGCATAATCTGGGCAACTCTGGCGATCGCCGCCGTATTCGGAGGTATGCCGGCCTTCGTCGCATACACCAGGGAAGCGCCGAAACTTATCCGTTCCTACTGGAAAACGGCAAAACAACTGGAAGCATGGGCGGCGAAGGTGAAGGACATGACTCCCTATCTCGTCCTTGTGGAAACCGCAAGCCTATCCCAAAAGCTCAAAGCGACCGGGGTATTGACGCCGTTCAACCCGAAAGGGCCGCACGACGGCGAGAACACGCTTGAGCTTCATCTGAAGCCGGGCGCACCGCTTACGCTTGCGGATGCGATGTCCCCCATTACGAACGTTCCCGGGCAGATCGGAAGATGGAAATGGGCGAAGAAGATCGCGCGCACGATTACCTCGATCATCGACGGGGCGGTCCGCTCCATTCTTTCAGGAACCGACGGCACGCCGATACGAATGCTGGAGCCGGAGGAGGATTTTCCCGCACGGCAAAACGTTCGATTCGCAGGATACAAGCGGGTTTCTCCATTGCCCATCCCCTATCTCGGCAATCAAGGGACGCCGAGGTTCCCCATGACGGCCGTTGCGGAACCGTATGGCGGCGGCACGGCGGAAATGACCTGGAAGTCCCGCCTTACGGAGAAAACGGATAAATGACCCGATACAGTCAAAACAAGGGACAGAGCCTGGTGGAGGTCGCGATATTGCTTCCCGTGCTGCTCCTTCTTCTCGCCGGAGGATACGTCTGCTGCCGTTCCGCGTTCCTGGTTTCGGCGGCGGAGACGGCGGCGCGCACCGAGGCGCTCCGTTCGGGGCGCAGGCAGCCTGGCATCGAAAAAATGATGTCCGATTCGATCATGGCCGGTGGCGATGGAATAACGATCAGGCCTGAGGACAGCGACAGGAGCCGCCTGCTTCCGTCCCCATTCCCCTCGATGACAGGCAGGACAAAGGGGATCGTCGAAATCCGCAAGCCATGGACGGAAGCAGGTTTCGCGTCTAACCTTCCGGAGCTTCAGGCGGTCCGCGCTGTCGAAGCAAGCGTGGATTGCTGGGACAAGGGTTCCGCATCGGGAAAAAAGGTCAACGGGTTCGTCCGCGGAATCGTCGCAACGGGGATACTTCGTTGAAAAAGATACCGTGGATATGCGCAATCGCGATTCCCGCCTTGCTTCTCGCATTACCGGCATCCACCGCGGTTCGGCGCGCCGCATTGTCCGCCGTCAAGTCGTTCTCGATCGACGGGAAAAGGTTCCTGCCCGATCGGCAGTCACACGACTGTGTCTCCCATATCCGGAATGAATTGAAACGTCAGGGATTGGACGTTCCCGACCTGGGAATCGCAACGCCGACGAATCGTATTTTCGAAGAAGGGCTTCGGGAAGCTCCGGTGGCGTTCTCCACGCGGAAACCATCCATCCCGCATGGATTACGCATGGAACATATCCTTGAGACTGAAACCGGAACCGGCCGGGTGGAACTGGCCTTCGGCTCCCTGGAGAGCCGCGGCCCGGAAATCAGGCGCCGGTTGTCCGATTCGGGATGGCGATGCATGGAACCCGTCCCGGGCAAGACGTCAGTGGCAGTGAAAAACGATCGAAGAGAGGCCGCCATTGTTCTTCTGGACGAAAAAGAAGGAAAGTTCCTCCAAATCCGAAGGATGGAGTAACCGGTCGAAGGAGCTGCTCCTGCTGCTGGCGGGAGTCGTCCTGACGCTGGCCGCGATTTTCCTGGCCCGGCAGCGGATCGTCGCCGCCGAAAGAGAAGTCCGGCAAAAGATCGCTCCCGTCGAGATAGTCGTCCCGTCGGTTCCGATCCAGGCGGGCGAAGCCTTCACGGAGCAGAACCTCGCAAAGAAGTCCGTCCCGGGATCCGGAGCCGGCAGCCGCAATGTGCCTGCCGCCGAATTCGAGCTGCTTCTCGGCGCTCACGCGAAGGGAAACCTCGCACCCGGGGAACCGATCCTGTGGACGGACGTGGAGGAACCGTTCGACGCGGAGAAGTTCTCACAGACGATCCCCGCGGGCCGCCGCGCCTTCACCATGGAAGTGAACTCAACTTCCTCGTTCGCAGGCATGATCCGGCCGGGCGACGTCGTGGATCTGCTTTGCGAAGGGGGTGACGGCAAGCCTTCCCGATCCTGGATCAGGGGGATTCCGGTCATTTCCGTGGACCGGCACTTCGTGAAGGCTCCCTCGAAGGAAGAAGAACGGGATGTTTCCACCGTGACGGTTTCCGTAACTTCCGAGGAAGGAAGGCTCCTCGCCGCCGCAAGCCGCGAAGGACGCATCCATTGGTTCTTGAGGAATCCCGAAGAGCCTTCGAAATCGGCATCAGTCCCGCCGGCGCGGAATAGACCGGCGACAGGAAAGATCGAAGTATGGAAGGCAGGCGTCCAGGAAAATTCGTTTACATCCACTTACGGGGAACCCGGATGAAATCCATCGACAAGTCATTGCATGCGCCCCTGCCGGCGGTCACAACGGCCCTGGCAGCCATGGCAGCCGTTGCGGCCATGTCGGTTTTTGCCGTTACCCCCGCCTCATACGCCCAGACGTTGCAGATCCGACCCGGATTCCAGCGGATACTCGAACACGGAAGCGTCACGCGGATTTCCATCGGCAACCCGGAAATCATCGAGGCTCGCCCGCTTCCGAAGAGCGACGGCGTGCTCGTGGTCGGAAAGAAGGAGGGTGAAACGGATCTCGTGATCTGGGAAAAGGACCAAAGGACCTCGTGGGAAGTATCCGTACAGGGGAGAAATGCCTACATCGAGGAAACGCGGGCATTCATCTCTTCGTTCCCCGGGCTCGTCGTCACGGAGAGCGGAAACTCGACAATCGTATCGGGAACGGTATCCACTCCGGCGGACAAGAAACTCCTCGAAGACTTTTCCAGGTCGAGACCGAACGTCCACCTCCGGCTCTCGCTGCCGGAAGAGAGAAAAACGCTTCTCTCCTACGATCTCAAAATAATCGAGGTAAGCAAGGGGTCGAACGCGCAACTGGGCATCAAATGGCCGGATTACGTTCCCGTCAACGGCTCATTGTCCGCGGAGAAAACCGGCGGCGCGGCTTTTTCGGTCTCCTCGGACTTCGAGACCCGCCTGAACCTCCTCCTTGCCGACGGACGGGCGCGGATACTCGCCAACCCGCGCCTTGTTTGCGAAACCGGCGAAAGCGCCGATTTTCTTGCGGGAGGGGAAATCCCGATAGTCATCGCCACCCCGGAAACGAGGAAGGTCGAATGGAAGATCTACGGAATCATTCTCAAGCTGCAATCAAAGCTGGACGCGGGGAACAGGATCCGCACCCGGATAACGGCTGAAATCAGCTCCGTGGATCACGGAAGCGGCAGCTCACAGGTTCCCGCGTTCCTCACACGGCGCGTCACCACCAACTTTTCCAGTCTTTCCGGAGGTACGGTCATGCTGTCCGGCCTGATAAAAAGCGACATGGCGAAAGACGTCTCCAAGGTACCGGTCCTCGGCCAGATCCCCATCCTGGGAGAGCTCTTCAAGTCGCGCAGCTTCCGTGAAAACCAGTCGGAACTGGCGATCTTCATAACTCCCTCCGAGGCGAAGGAAGACTCGCGAGGAGAAGCGGCCGCATGGGACACAAAGGCCAAAGAAGCCAAGGAAAACATGAGATTCAGGCTCATAGACTAAAGGAGGACTTCACATGCATGCAGACCTGCGTCGATCCTTGCACCATACGGTCGTCACTCATCTCGACACACGGAATACCGGATTATCCGCCGGCAGCGAGGAAAAATTGCGGGCTCGCGCGGAAGAACACCTTCGAGCCGAGATGAAGCAACTGGAACTGCCCGAGCAGGAGAAGGGACTCCTTCGCGATGAGGTACTTGATGAAATTTTCGCCTACGGTCCTTTGACACGGCTGCTCCAGGACCCTTCCGTCTCCGAAATCATGGCCAACGGCAAGGATTCCATCTATGTCGAGCGCGAAGGAAGGATATCCCCCTCCGGAATTTCATTCTTAAGCGACGATACCCTGCGCTCGACGATCGACCGGATGGTGTCCAGGGTGAACCGCCGCCTGGACGAATCCTCTCCCTTTGTGGATGCCCGCCTTCCGGACGGCTCGCGGGTCAACGCGATCATACCGCCCGTATCGCTTTCAGGGCCCTGCCTGACTATCCGGAAATTCCGCAAGGAACCGTTCTCCCTGGACGAGTTGATACGTATCGGCACGCTCAACGAAGAGGCCGCTGCCTACCTTCGCGAAGCGGTCCTCATGCGAATGAACGTGATCATCTCCGGAGGCACCGGATCCGGAAAAACCACGCTGCTGAACGCCCTTTCCCAGTTCATACCGGAAACGGACCGTATCGTCACCATCGAGGACGCGGCCGAAATCCGCCTGCTGAAACCGCACGTGGTGCGGTTGGAAGCGCGACCGCCCAACGTCGAGGGAACCGGTGCGGTAACGATCCGTGACCTTGTTAAGAATTCCCTCCGCATGCGCCCCGACCGCATTGTGGTCGGGGAATGCCGCGGCGGAGAAGCGCTGGACATGCTGCAGGCGATGAACACCGGCCACGACGGGTCGATCACCACGGGACATGCGAATTCACCGCGGGACATGCTGCGCCGCCTGGAAACCATGGTCCTCCTCTCGGGGATGGAGATCCCGGTCAGGGCGATCCGCGAGCAGGTCGCATCCGCGATCGACATCATCGTGCACACCGGCAGGTTGGGGGACGGCAGGAGGGCCGTCACTTCAATCTGCGAGGTCACCGGAATGGGGGAAACGCAGATCCTGCTGCAGGAAACCTATCGATCGGCGAAAAGCGAAGGGGCGGAAGGCAGGTTGCGCCTGGTCCCAACCGGCGTCCCTTCCAAGTTTTACCTGGAGGAAGGAAAGGAATGGGCATGAAAGCGCTCGAACTTGCTCTCCTTGCATCGGGCTTTTCCCTCATAGCCTGGTTCCTTACTCGTTCATTCGCACCTTACATGAAGAGGCGGCTCGAAGATACGGCGCAACGGCGCGCCGAGGACCTGCGGGAGGAATTTTTCCTTTTTCCCGCCGGAAGGCTCCTGGCCGGCATGCTGGCCGCGGGATCCCTGTGCGCGGCCGTTGCCTTCACGCTGACCGGAAGCACGGCGCCTGCCGCCGTCGCGGGGATCTCTCCCGTGGTGTTTTCGGGATTCGCCGTAAGATCTTACCGGGTCCGAAGGCGCAGGAAGGTCATCTCCGAGCTTCCCGGGTTTCTTGATGTCCTCGCCGGGCAGATCAAGGCAGGGCACAGCATGCAGGAAGCCCTGTCCCAAACGATCCCCCTGCTCCCCCGCGATATCCGGCTGGAGATATCCTGGGTCTTCCGTCTCTGCCGGCTTGGAACTCCCCTATCGGAGGCCTTTTTGCAATGGGAGAAAAGGATGCCGTGCGAAGAGATCTCACTGGTGGTTCGACCGTTGCGCGTGGCGCTTCCTTCCGGAGGAAACCTCGTTGAGCTTCTTTGCCGCTCCCGTGACATTCTCCGCGCAAGGCACCGGATGCGGGAAAAACTCCGGAGCCTGACGGCGCAGGGCCGATTGCAGGCCGTGGTATTGACACTCCTTCCGCCCGCTTTCACCGTCGTCCTTTCGAAAATCGACCCGGGATTCCTCCCCAGGTGCTTCGGGACCCCCCAGGGAATCGCCATCCTGTCGGTCGCCGCGGTCCTGCAGATTTTCGGATGGTTGACCATCAGGAAAATCCTTTCGGTGAAGCCATGAACGCGGCGGACTTCATTCCGGTCGGCCTGCTTCTATTTCCCGGCTCGGTGATTCTCCTGCGGTTCGGGAAACGCGCGATGATTCCCGGACGGATCCGATGGATCGCCGAAGGCGTCGAAAGTTTCCATGAAGGGTCGACCGGATGGTTATTGAAAAAGGGAGTGTTTCGATTTCCGGGGGCTCACCTGGTAACCTCTCCACGCGGCTGGTTCTGCGGCGAATCGGTGCTCCTCGCTGCGGCAGCCCTTTCCATCGGCGGGAAATATTCCTTTTCCGAAGCCGCATTCGTCATGTTCCTCGGATCGATCTCCGCGGCAGCCGCCGTCTACCTGTCCTTCAGAGAGGAAGCCCGGAGGCGGATCGACGCCATACGCGCCGCCTTGCCGGTGGCGGCCTTTCTCATGTCCCTTATGCTGGAAGCGGGCATGGGGTCTTCCGCCGCCTTGCAGGAAGTCGTGCGCGCGCTTCCGCGCGGCCCTCTCGCGGCCGAATTGGACGAATTGGCGCGTGCCAGGCTCCTCGGCATGTCTCGTGCCGATGCCATCGAAAGATCGCGCTCCCGGGTGCCTCTCGACGATTATCGTGCGTTCCTTAACCTCGTCCAGCAGGGAGAGAGGCTCGGCATCGCGTTGTCGCAGGGGTTGCGGGAATTATCTTCCCGCATGATGGAGAGCCAGGCCCATCGAGCGGAAACCATCGCGCAGAAAGCCGCCGTCAAGCTCCTTTTCCCACTCGTTATCTTCATTTTCCCTTCGGTCTTCATAGTCATCCTGTCGCCTGTTATTCTCAATCTTTTTGACATGTTAAGGAGATAACGCGATGAACACCGCCGCTTGCCGGAAAATTTGCTCTGCGCTGCTTGTAATGCTTGTATCCGCTTTTTTCGTATCCCTTGCGGCGGCGAGCGAACTACGACGCAATATCAGCCATTCCCAAAAACCCGCCGGAAAAATTCGTCTGCAGATCCGCATATCGGAGGCGAAAAAGAAAAAGTCGTCCGTCCGCTACTACAGGAGCGTGGCGAGACAACAGAAGACCGTCAAGGCGGGCGGACGCGGCATTCCGAACATGTAGCGCGATGGGGCGGCTACTCCGTTTTACGTTTCCCCACCAAGGTCACTATCAGGGGATCGTTGGAGCCGCGCCGCACCGTGACCTCCTGGACATGCTCTATCCCGAGAGGCTCGTTGACGAACCGGAGACGGTACGATCCGACGGGGAGTTTCAGATTGTATATCGGGGTAAAGCCGAGGAGACGGTTCCCCTCGAAAACCTTCGCCCAAGGGATGGCCTGGACGAACTTGACCGTTCCCATCTGTCGCTCCATATCGAGGCTGAAGGGCGTCGTCCTGAATCCGGCCAGCACCTCGGCATGCACGCTTATGGCGTCGTACCCTTCTTTCTGAAATACGATTTTCCTGCCTTTCAACGGTGCGGGATCGAGCCGTAGAGGCGTCCTCCCGAGCGGCGTTCCGTCGTCAAGCGTTAACACGACCCCTGGTGGTATGGTTTCGACAAGTACTTCCCGCGAAGGAGATTCCGGGGCACGAGACGCCTGAACCGTTGCGGAAGGAGCCGCCGGTACATTCCCTGACGGCGCGGACGGACTTATCGCATCCCTGGCCGCCGTTTCCGCTAGTGGTTTTTTTTTCGCCGGCGGTACGGCCGGAAGAACGGCCGCCGGCGGTGCGTCATCGGGATTCCGCGAAGCCGGGGACGCAACTTCCTGCCGCTGCCCGCCGTGCGTATGCGGCCTCCCCGCCTCCTTCAATGCAAGCCAGCCTCCGACGGAAACGGCAGCCACTGCGGCGGCGATCCCGGTTTTCAGAAAGCGCATACTCTTTTTCCCGTATGCGCTCCGGCGTTCGCGCACCATGGCGATGTCCTTGTCCTGCGCCGGCGCCGCAACAACCGTGTCCTCTTCGCCTGGCTCCTCCGGAAAAAGGCCGTTCCAACAGGACTCCAGTTCCGAGCGTCCCGCTGCGGACGTAACCGCGTTGCAGACCGCGCGGCCGAACGCATCCGCGTCGGCGTAACGATCCTCCTTCGACGTCGACAGCCCTTTCCTCACCACATCGGCAATCCCGGAAGGAAGGCAACCGAGATCGAGCGACCGAACGTCGTACTGCCTCATGATGGACAAGATATGTTCCGGAGAATCCCCGTCGATAATGCGCCCCGGGAGATAAAGCTCCGCGGCGATCGCCGCCGCCGCAAACAGGTCCGAGGATTCGTCCGCATCCTCGCCCCGCGCCTGCTCCGGCGACATATAGGAAAACTTTCCTTCCCATCCCGCGCTCGGATCCGCCCCCCCGAAGGCGGCGCGGGAAATGCCGAAATCCGCGATCTTGACGGCCCCTCCGCGGGATAGCAGCACGTTGGACGGACTTACATCGCGATGGACAATCCCCCGCTTGTGCAGGTAGCCGAGAGCTGCGAGAATCCCCTCCATCCAGTACCGCCAGACGGGCAGCGGAAACGGAACGTTCCGCAAGCGGGACCGCGATACCGCGTGGGCCAGGTTCCATCCGTCGATGAATTCCATTGCCAGGAACAGGGACTGTCCTTCCTTGCCGAAGTCGAACACCTGGATCAGGTTGGGATGGGACAGGGAGGCGGCGATTCGCGCTTCGCGGGCGAAGAGATCCCGGAACCGGGGAGTTTCCGACAGGCGGGGATGGATCACCTTGACGGCGACTTTCTTCTGAAACCCCTCCTCGCCGCGAAGACGGCAAAGATAGATCTCCGCCATCCCTCCGGAGGCGATCTTCCGAATGACGGCATATTTGCCGATCCGTGCCGGGTGCATGTTCGGGTTTTCGATCAGATTTCCGTACCTGGCCTGCGTATCAACGCCGCCCGCCCTCGGGGGCGATCCCGAGCTGCTTCATCTTCCGGTGGATGCTGGTACGGTCGAGTCCAAGCTTTTCGGCGGTGCGGCTTATGTTGAAGTCGTTCTCCCGCAGCTTGCGCTCCAGGTACGATTTCTCGAAAGCCAGCGTAGCATCCCGGAAATTCCGTTCGTCGAACGCCTGGAGGAACGGCAGTTCCGCCTGGGGCAATTCCACGGCGAGCACCTGCCGCACGGTGTCCTCCTCTATCCGCGGTCCCATCGAAAGGATGACCAGGCGCTCAACCACGTTGCGCAGCTCGCGGACGTTTCCCGGCCAGGGATGCACGAGCAGGCGCTGCATCGCCTCGCCGGAAAAGGATTTTTTTTCCTTCCCCTGCTCCGCGCATATCTCTTCGACGAAGTAGGCTGCGATGTGAGGAATGTCCTCTTTCCGGCCCCGCAAGGGCGGCACGAAAATCGGGAATACGTTCAACCGAAAGTAGAGGTCCTCCCGGAACCGCCCCCCCGCCACCTCTTTCGGAAGGTTCCGGTTGGTGGCGGCGATGATCCGGACGTCGGCGCGTATCTTATCCCCGCCCCCGATGCGCTCGAACGCTCGTTCTTCCAGTACGCGCAGGATCTTGGACTGCGTCCGGGGGCTCATATCCCCCACCTCGTCCATGAAAAGCGTGCCGCCGTCCGCAAGTTCGAACCTGCCGCGCCGCTTCCCGAAGGCCCCGGTGAAAGCCCCGCGCTCGTGGCCGAAAAGCTCCGATTCGATCAGTTCCTCGGGGATGGCGGCGCAGTTCACCGCGATGAAGGATTTCTCCGCCCTGCGGCTATGGCGGTGGATCTCCCTTGCCACGATCTCTTTACCGGAACCGTTCTCTCCGCTGACGAGCACGGAGGCGTTGGTCGGTCCCGCCGCCGCGATTTCCGCCCGCAGTTTCCCCATGGCTGGGGAGTCTCCAACGAGGCGGAACTTGCGCTCCACCCTCTCTTTCAGCTCCACGTTTTCCGATCGCAACGCCTCACGCTCTATGGCTCTTGAAAGCGTGATCAGCAATTTGTCGAGAGAGATCGGCTTCTCTATGAAATCGAACGCGCCGCTTTTGACCGCCTTGACCGCCATGTCGATCGTTCCGTGCCCGGAAATCATGATGACCGGCAGCAGGGGGTACATTTCACGGATCCGGCGCAGGACCTCAAGGCCGTCCATCCCCGGCAGCCAGACGTCGAGCAGGACCGCGTCGACAAGGGACCGGGATACTGCGTCCAGCGCATTCTCGCCGGTCTCGGCCGATATCACCCGGTATCCTTCGTCAGACAGAACGCCTTCGAGGGTTTTCCGGATATTGACCTCGTCGTCGACGACAAGCACAGAGTAGGCCATCGCCCCGTCTACCCCCTTCCCTTCGGACCGATCGGGAATTCCATTTCGAAGACCGCGCCGCGCGGCTCGTTGTCTCTCGCCCGGACCGTCCCGCCGTGGTCGCTTGCGACGGCGCTGACTATAGCCAGCCCCAAACCCGTTCCGCCCGCCTTGCGGGAGAAGTACGGCTCGAACAGGCGTTCCCGGTCTTCCGGGTGAATCCCGGGACCGTCGTCGGCGACGGAGATGCGGACCCGTCCGAGTTCCGGCTCGTGAACGCATCCGACCCGTACTGCCCCTTTCCCTCCGAGCGCGGCGGCGGCGTTCTCCAGCAGGTTGGTCAACGCCCGCCGTAGCTGGAACGGATCGAACCACGCGTGCGGGATCGCTTCCGTCTCGATTTCCCATGAAACGCCCGGATGCGCCGCACGGTACGTTTCCACCACTGAACGCAGTTCCTCGGAAAGGTCTCCTTCCTTGAATACGGGCGCCGGCATCCGGGCGAACCGTGTGAACTCCTCGACCAGATGCTTCAGCGTCGCCACTTCGGACAGGATCGTCTGCGTGCACTCCGCGAAGGCGGCGTCTCCCTCGTGGGCTGCCGAGTATTTCTTCTGCATCCGCTCCGTTGAGAGCTGGATCGGCGTCAGCGGGTTCCGGATTTCGTGGGCGATGCGGCGGGCCACCTCCCTCCATGCGAGCACTTTCTGGAGGCGCATGGCCTGTGAAAGATCGTCGAACGCCACGACCAGCCCCAGGTACTCCCCGGCGCCTCCGTTCAGCACGGTGACGCTCACGCGGAGCGAGATCTTCTTGCCTCCAAGCGGCAGGTCGATCTGCCGTTCCACCTGCCGTCCCGCCCCTTCCCCGACCTCGCGGGAGAGCGCCCGGATGGCTTCGAAATGCTCCTCGCGGATAACCTCCTTGTAGGGCTTCCCCAGCACCTTTTCCGTCTTGATCGACAGCAATTTTTCAGCCACCTTGTTGATCATCGCGATGCGGTTGTGGCGGTCGATGACAATGACGCCGGTTGATATGTTGGTGAGGATCGCCTCGATGAACTGGGTCCTCCGGCGCAATTCCTCGAAGGTGCTCGAAAGCGAGACGTTGGCTTCCTCGAGGTTCCGCTTCATTTCCTTGAGGTCCCCGGTCATCCTGTTGAATGAGGACACCAGGTGCCCGAACTCGTCGTCGGACCGGTAATCGAGGCGGACGTCCAGGTCCCCCCGGGCCACCTTCTCCGTTCCCTCGGCTAACAGTTGGACGGGCACCGTGATCTGCTTGGCAAGGTAGATCCCCATCCACGACGCGGCGAAAACGATCAGCAGAGTGATCAGGATCAGCACGGCGATGTAGCTGGCGCGGATCGGGTCGTCGAGGAGCCGCACCTGGTGGTATTCGTCGTACGCCTTGGCGATTTCCCGGATACTGTTAGCCTCGCCGGAAGGCAGCGTCTTCACGGCGATCAGCAGGCGCCCGTCCGGAAGTTTCCGGACGGAGGAGGCGAAGATGTCGCCGACCAGGGTCGCGGAAACGTCGTCCTTCTCCGTGAATTTCATCCCTTTCAGGCGCGACAGGATCTCCGCGGGCACACCTTGGGGGGTTTCACCGCTCGAAGCGATGATCCCTTTGGCATCAGCGAGCATCAACACGGTTCCCGCCGGCAGTTTCTCCCGCGCGGTTCCGAGGATCTCGACCGCCTCCCCGATAGAGGCTCCGCGGGGAAACCGGAGCGCGGCATCACCCGCGATACCAGTAAGCCGGTTCGCCTCCTGTTCCAGTTTCCCTCGCGCCATTTCAAGGGCGCCTGTCAGCGCAACCCCCACTCTTCCCCCAATCCATGACTTGATGCTGGTGGTCGTGATGTTCGCGGCGGCGACGAACAGGAGAATGGTGGGAACGAGGGAAAACCCTATGAATATGAGGACAAGGCGCGACCGGATCTTCGCTCCGAGGATGTTCCGTTTTCTGTCGAGGATGAGTTTGAAGACATTCCGGGTGACCAGGTAGATCAGCAGGACGATGAGGACGACATTGATGTTTATGAGAGCGAAGATGACGATGTTGCTTGTGAATGCGACCGATCCGCCGAGTGCCGCAAGGTTGGCCTCCAGGAAGGTCAGTCCGGCGATAAGAACGGCCACGATGCCTATGGCGAACCGTTCCCTGCGCCGCTTCGCGCGTTCCTTTTCCAGCAGGGTCTCGGAGGACTGGGTCATAAGGGGGCTCATGGCGCCGTGAGATACCCTCTCGCCCAGTCGGTCTCGACGTCCCATAGAGAGGAGATGAAAAAGATGGATCGAAGCGGTTCCGAAAGCCCGACCCTGTCCAGCCGGATCCGAACGTAGGCGCGGTAGGTTTTCCCGGATTCCGCGTCGATGAATACCGGAACTGCGACCTCATACCTGGTCATCCCGGCAAGGGCGGCGTGTATATCGGGAAGCAGGTCCTCCTGACCCTCCCGGTTCAGGCGGTATACCCGGGCGAGCACGTCGTATTTAACCGAGCGGGAAAATTTGATTTCGCCCAGTGTCGTATTGAACCACCCGTGGTGAACCCTCTCCACGCGAACGACGGTCTTGAACGAGATCTCGATCCCGCTTTTCAGCGCTTCCACCATTTCGGGGGTAAAGGCGTTTTGAAGGGTGAATTTTACGCGGGCTTCCCTCCCGCGAACCTGCCCGCCGATTCCGACGATTTCCGGTTTGGGGGAGGCAGCGGAAACGCTCGCGGCTAAAAGAACGGCTAAAATAAATGAAGAAACGGCAATCCGGCGCAAAAGTGCCTCCCCGGACATTATAGCCGGCTGAGGCAATTCTGCAACAGTGGAAAATGCTTTAAGGCTAAGCAGTTATCAGAAGTTCTACCGGTTCGGGGCGTTCCGGGGCCGACGGGACAGCCCCCGGGTCGGCGATGCCGGAGAGGAATTCCACAAGGCTGCGGTTTACGGTATGGCCGGGGCGCACCGCAAGGAAAAACCCTCTTACGGGGCGGCCGAGAAGCGCCAGGTCTCCAATGAGGTCGAGCAGCTTATGCCGAACGAATTCATCCGGGAAGCGCAGGCCTTCCGGGTTGTGAAGCTTCTTTCCTTCCACTACGATGGCGTTTTCCAGCGAGCCTCCCTTGGCCAGCCCGGCCTTCCACAACGCGTCGATCTGCTCCCGCAGAACGAAAGTCCTTGCCGGAGAAATCTCCTTCATGAAGCTTTCAGGCGTAAGGGAGAACTTCATCCACTGTTTTCCTATGAGAGTCCCGGGGAAATCGACCGTGATCAGGATCTCAAGCCCATCCGACGGGGCTACGGCCACCATGGAGCCGTTCCGCTGGAGCTTCTCCTCCCCCGCGACCCAAACGAAACGACGGCGGACGACCGACTCCACCGTTCCGACGAAGTCGATCGCCTCGGCGATCTGTTGCGCGCTTCCGTCCAGGATCGGCAGCTCGGGGCCGTCGACTTCGACGACGGCGTTATCCACCCCCATTCCGTAGAGAGCCGCCAGGAAGTGTTCGACGGTGGAAATCCGCGCATTTCCGGAGCCGAGCACGGTCGCGTACGCCGTTTCGACCACGTTTTCCACGCACGCCTTGACCTCGGCGCCCGTATCCGTGCGCCGGAATACTATGCCGGTATCCGGCTCCGCCGGGAGGATCCGTGCGAACGACGGAAGCCCGGTGTGCAACCCAATTCCCGAAAACTGAACCCATGTCGAGATCGTCTGCTGGTAGATTTTCAAAGTGTCACCCCTGTTGTTCCTACCCTGCAAACAAGCAATCCACATACCAATTGGATGAATATAAATATTCAGTAAAATCAGACAGATAGCGCAATCGCCCTAAAGAAGGCGCCAGCAGGTGTTGCGTTATTGCAACAGCCGTTGTTGATCTACCACAGCAAAGCCCGCACTTCTCACAATGGTTCGTCGCGAGGCGGTGGAGACGGGTATGGGCTACATTACTTCCTGAGCAGCCAGAGGATCAGCGAAACGATCACGCTGATTATGATGCACGTGGCAAGGGGAAAATAGAAGGTGAAGTTATCCCGCTTGATGGTGAAGTCACCGGGGAGCTTTCCGAGCCAGGGAATCTTGTCGGATATGAGGAAGAAGAGTCCGACTGCAATCAGGATCAGGCCCGCGACGATGAGAAGTTTCGCGATCGGGTTCATCGCGGCGCGCCTCTTTCCTATTCCCTTTCGAACAATGCGTCCTGGACGGCGGACTTCGGAGCCGCGACCCCCAGGTGCTTGTACGCCAACGGAGTGGCGACCCGTCCCCGCGGAGTCCGCTTGATGTACCCTTGCTGGAGGAGATACGGTTCGTAGACGTCCTCTATCGTGTCCCGCTCCTCGCTGACCGACGCGGAAATCGTATCGACCCCGACCGGCCCGCCCTGGAACTTCTCCACGATCACGCTCAGGATCTTTCGGTCCATTATATCCAGCCCTTCGCGGTCGACTTCCATTCTGAGGAGCGCATGGTCGGCGATCTTCCGGTCTATCTTTCCGTCTCCGTCGACCTGCGCGAAGTCCCGGACCCTTCTCAACAGGCGGTTTGCGATGCGAGGCGTGCCCCGCGAACGCCGGGCGATTTCTTTTGCTCCTTCCCCGTCGATCGGGATCGAGAGGGCCTTCGCCGAACGGCGGATTACCTCCTCCAGCTCCTCCGGCCGGTAGAACTCGAGGCGGAAAGACACGCCGAACCTGTCTCGCAGCGGAGACGTCAGCAGGCCGGTGCGTGTTGTCGCCCCGACCAGTGTGAACCGTTGCAGAGGCAGCCTGATGGACTTGGCCGACGGTCCCTGACCGAGGATGATGTCAAGAGCGAAGTCTTCCATCGCCGAATAGAGCAGTTCCTCGACAATGCGGGTCAATCGGTGGATCTCGTCGATGAACAGTACATCGCCGGGTTCCAGCGCGGTGAGAATGGCCGCGATATCTCCCTTCCGCTCGATGGCGGGACCCGAGGTCGTGCGGATTCCGACGCCCAGCTCGTTCGCGACGATATGCGCAAGAGTCGTCTTGCCAAGACCCGGCGGGCCTGAAAGAAGCACGTGGTCGAGCGGCTCCTTGCGGCTCCTTGCGGCGTCGATGAAGGTCTTCAGGTTGGAGACGACCTGCCGCTGTCCGATGAAATCGGGAAGCCGCTTCGGCCTCAGGGAAAGATCGAGCGCACTGTCTTCGTTGCCGAACCCCGGATCCACGATGCGTCCTTCCAACCCGCCTCCCCGAGATCTCCCGGTATTCTCCCCGCCGTTCCTGCGCCTATTTCAGCCCGGCGCGGGCGGATAGCCGCTTCAAGGACTCCCGTATGAGAATTTCGGCCGTGCCCTCGCTTCCGCTTTCCCTGCGGACGGCCGAAACGGCTGCTTGCGCCTCCGCGCGT
This sequence comes from Deltaproteobacteria bacterium, assembly GCA_016218975.1. Lineage (NCBI taxonomy): Bacteria > Pseudomonadati > Myxococcota > Myxococcia > Deltaproteobacteria bacterium. The sequence goes on along the minus strand of JACRCO010000093.1, from coordinate 2,147 downwards.
GGAAATCCGAGGGAAACCAGCGCCTGCACGGCTTCGGACTCCGGCGCCGAAGGCGGTGCCTCTCCCTCTCCGAGCCCCATGGAAGCGAATTCGACCGCGACCTTTTTCAACCTGTCGGGCAACTCAAGGGCGATGCGCTGCGCAAGTTTTTTGCCGATGCCCGGCACCCGCGTGAAAGCCACTGCATCCTCACGGGCGCAGGCGGCGAGCACGCCGGAAACCCCCATCACCGAAAGGACAGAGATCGCCGACTTCGGTCCCACGCCGCTCACGCCGACTATCGCAAGGAAAAGTTCGCGTTCGGCTTCCGAAGAAAATCCGTAGAGGTCGCCCCCGCCCTCGCGGAAGTGCAGGTGCGTCCGGACGAGGCAGCTCTCCCCTTCCGGCGGGAGTTCCTTGCGCGTGGCCGCGGAGACGTGCACTCGGAACCCGATTCCGGCGCACTCCACGACCACGAAATCCTTCCCGCCTCCCGCGATCCGGCCGCGCAGATGGTCTATCATGATCGTGAATCATACCACGTCCCCGCCGCCGTTTTCCCGCGGGGAAAGCAGGGCTCCGGGGGAAGACCTCTGCGTGTTATCCCGCCTTCGCGCGGACCTCGCTCTCGGCACGGAGCTTTTCCCGGAGTTTCCCGATCTCATCCCACTCCACGCAGGTCTCCGATTTCAGAACGCGGATGCGCGGGTCGTTCCACAGGGAGTAGAAATACTCCGTCGCCAGACGCACGTGATCGCGTCCCTGCAGGTGCGCCGCGGCGCGCGCCCGATAGTAACGGGGATCGTCCACCGAAACGAGGAGGTCCTCGTCCCCGATGACCAGCGGGCAGAGATGCGGAAGCGCATCGTTCACGGAAAACGCGCGCACCTCGTACCCTTCCGCGTCCATCCTCCTTTCCAGCAATTCCACGATGCTGTCCAGCCGCTCTTCGTCGATGATGTTATAGATTTCGTATACGTGCCACATCCCTGTCCCCTTGGAGGCGACGCACTTGTCGATTTCGTGTTCGAACAGTTCGAACAACGGGTCCGGATGCGCCATCTTCGCGATCCTCTTCCCGGAATGTCCATGAAGCGCGGCATGGAATATCCGTCTCCGGCCATTGCCGTTCGCGGAGGCCTTCGCGATGATCATGGGGATCGTCGTGTATACGGATTCCCTCGTCGGGTATATCGAAGATTTTGGACCCTTTATGCTGTCGTGGATATCGTCAAGGACCTTCGCCCTTTCGGTGACGATATATACAAGCAGCGAATAAACAAGGATCAGGATCATCACATGAGTGATATGTTCCGAATGGAAATACTCCATGAACCTCTCGATGATGGCGAACGCCGTAGCGATGGTGGCGAAAGCGATGAAAAACCAGTAGCCGAAAAATTTCGCAAGCATTACCCTCAATTTTCTATATTGGTTTTTGAATATGACCCGGTTCATGCGTACCTCCTTTTACTCCCGGTTTTAACTTGGAAATTATTCGGGTGAGGAGCTTATGGACTATCTGCAAGCGGATGCATCACGAATTGGAACCGCCTTTTGCGATATCGTAATTTCCTTCCCCTGTATTAATTGCAAATGTCCCGGAATTACTTGATATATCTGCCATATACCTGGAATGTTCATAATAACTTCATGAATCATGCCAGTTTGATTGAGGCATTGGGGTGTTTGTTACAATGAAACTGCAGGAGGGATCCGCAGATTATATTTCGTTGACGAAGACAACGGGGGCCGCCTGATTGCCGGCCCCCGCGTTAATTTCCCAAGTTGTCCCCGGATTATCCAAACGTTCCTATTGCGATGTCAGGTTGACCGTTCCTGCGCCTCCCTGGGCGTTTCCTCCCTGTCCGCCAAGCGCCTGGATGCGGTCCTGTGTCATGTTCAGGGTGTCATACCGGACGGCGATCCGTCCGCCGCCGCCGCCCACTTCGTACGCTCCACCGTTCGCGCGTACCGTCCCTGCGCCTGAAAGGATCCCGACATCAAGACTGATCGTGCCGCCCGAACCGCTGCCCGACTGGTAGCCGCTGCCGCTCCCGCCGTTTGAAGTTATTACACCGTCAACAACCGCTTCGTCCGCCTTGATCAAGACCCAACCGCCGCCGTTCCCGCCCGGCCAACTGCCGTTGTAGCAAGAACCGCCCGAT
>JACRCO010000092.1 GCA_016218975.1 Deltaproteobacteria bacterium | reverse complement strand
CCTTCCGGCCGCATGAGGGAATCCAGCCCCAACTTGACAGGGCCGAATTGCAACGGGTCCGCAGGCTTTTCTGCGGGGGACGGCTCCTTCTGCGTCTCCCTGGCGGTCGGCTCCCGCACCCCTTTTGAATCTTCCGCAAAAGATTGCGCTGCGGCGAACAACGGTACGGCGACCAGCAGAAAGACGACGGTCGATACTATCCCCTTCCTCATCTCACCCCCCCGTTCCGGTTTTTTTGCACATCCGTGCAATCGCATCGCTTCAAACAACTGAGCATACGTTTCATCCATGGAAGAAAAAAATATCATTCCACGGTGACGTGTTTGATGCACTCTTCCATGAGGTGTCGTATATGGTCGTCGTCCAGAGAATAAAAGGCGATCTTGCCTTCCTTGCGGTACTTGACCAGGCGTTGGCCGCGCAGAAGCCGCAGCTGGTGCGATACGGCGGAACCGGTAAGGCCCAGCAGGCGGGCCAGGTCGAACACGCAGAGTTCCTGTCCCGTCAGGACGGAAATGATACGGACGCGGGTGGGGTCGCTAAGCGCGCCGAAGGTTTCGGCAAGGGCGCGAACCATCCTGTCGCTCGGGATGGCGATCCGGGCAGCGCGCACGCTTGCGCCGTCGATGAACACCGCCTTCTCCGACCTTGCGCCGCCTGAATTCGTTTCCGGTGAAACCGACAAGTACGACCCCTTTATTGAAACGGTTGCTCACATATAACAATCAACAGTAAAGCGTGTCAAGAATTTTTTTTCGTGGACGGATACACTGTACAAGTTTCGACGCATCCACGCAGACGAATTAACGATCGTACAATAGCGGAATCTGCGTCTTCGGAGAAAGACATGGACTTCGGGTACAAGGACGTGCTGGCGGCGCGGGAGCGGGTTTACCGGTTGGCCTATCCTACTCCGTTCGTGGAAGAGGATCCCCTTTCGGCCCGGTTCGGGGGAAAGGTCTACTCCAAGCTGGAGAACTTGCAGAATTCGGGCTCGTTCAAGATCCGGGGGGCGGCGAGCAAGGTCCTTTCCCTCGACCGTACGAAAGTGCGCGGCGTTATCGCGGCCAGCGCGGGGAACCATGCGCGGGGGGTGGCGCGAGCAGCACTATGCGCGGGGATTCCCGCGACGCTCGTTATGCCCGTCTGGGCGCCAGTTTCGAAATCGGCCGCCGCACAGCGGGAAGGCGGTGCGAACACCAGGATCGTCCTGCACGGAGAGACGTTCGAGGAAGCATCGCGGCATGCGCTCGCCCTTGCCGGGGAAACCGGGCTCACCGTAGTCCATCCTTACGACGATCCCATGGTGATCGCCGGGCAGGGCACACTCGGGCTGGAGATCGCGGACTCGGTGGGATCGCCCGGATCCGTGTACGTGCCGGTCGGCGGAGGGGGTCTTCTGGCGGGGATCGGGGCGGCGCTGAAGGAGAAGTTTCCGGCCGTGGAACTCGTGGCGGTGCAAGCGGACGGCGCCTCCTCGCTCGGGCCTTCGCTCCTTGCCGGCCGGCCCGTGGCATGCCCGCAGGTGCGCACGATAGCGGACGGGATCGCGGTTCCATCTTTGAGCGACCGGACCTTCGAAGCGGCACGCAGGTACACAGACGATGTCGTCACGCTGGACGACGAGGAGATCGCCGCGGCCATACTGTATGCGCTGGAGGATATGAAAACCACTCTCGAGGGCGCGGGGGCAGCTCCGCTGGCGGCGCTGCTCTACAAGCGTCCACCGAAGAAATTCCCCGCGGTGATGGTTCTCTCCGGCGGAAATATCGACGTCAGCTTCCTTGCCCAGATCACGGAACGCGGGCTGTTCCGGTCCGGCAGGCTGATCCGGCTGCGCTTCCTTGTCGTCGATCGGCCGGGGTCGCTTGCGGCGCTGTTAGCCGCCGTGGCGCAAGGACGCTCGAACGTGGTTAGCATCGAGCACGACCGGCTTCCGCCGGACTGCCCCCCGGGATCTTCCGCCGTGGTCCTGCTGCTCGAAACCCGCGACCGCGCCCACGGGGAGGAACTCGCCGCGGAACTTGCGCGCCGTGGATTCCGCCCGACCGGCTGAATGATTCGTTACATGGGCAGCAGGGCGCCAACTTCCTGCGTGAGCGAAGGGCGCGCGTCGCTTCTTTCGCGCTATGCCGCCTTGCGCCCCGCCGCGTTCAACTTCTCCAGGATCGATTCGAGAAGTTCCTCGTTCACCTTCAGGCCTTCCCTCATATCCCTGTGGTCCGTCCGTGCTATTTCGCGGATCAAATCGGAGATGTCCGCATGCAACGCCGCCTTCAGCGCCATCAGTTCCATGTTCGTCAGCGATAGTTCCATGGACGACCTCCTTTCCATGGCATCTCCCGGTTAACCGCTCCCGCCGCCTTTACGCACTCTTCATATATAAGTATACTCCCGGACGTCTTAAGATGGCCAACTATGCGAGGAATATGGTAGTTTTGTAAGGTTACCCTATGGAAGAGAGACCTGTACATTGCGTTTCCGAGGGCCTGACAAGAAGAAACTTCTCGCGTTTCTGGCCATCCTGGGGCCCGGGATCATCACCGCGTCGGTGGACAACGACGCAGGGGGGATCGCCACTTACTCCATAGCCGGCGCGCACTTCGGCTACTCCCTGCTCTGGACCCTCATCCCCATAACGGTTTCGCTGATCGTCGTCCAGGAAATGGTCGCCAGGATGGGCGTCGTCACGGGCAAGACCCTGGCGGATCTTATCCGCGAGAAGTTCGGGGTCCGCCCGACGTTTTTCCTTCTCACCGCACTCCTAGCCGCCAACCTCTGCAACACCGTCGCCGAGTTCGCCGGGTGGGCGGCCGCGCTCGAGATATTCGGCGTCAGCAAGTTCGTCTCCGTCCCCATCGGCGCGGTAGCCGTCTGGTTCCTCGTCGTCAAGGGGACATACCGGATCGTGGAAAAGATCTTCCTGATCGCCTCCACCGTGTATTTCACCTATGCCGTCTCGGCATGGATGGGACACCCCTCGTGGGGCACCGTGGCAGTGAGCCTTGCTACTCCGGTATTCAGGATGGACGGGGCGTACGTAATGATGCTCATCGGGATGGTGGGCACGACAATCGCGCCCTGGATGCAGTTCTACCTTCAGTCGGCGGTCGTGGAGAAGAACATCCAGGTCGAGGAATACCGATACTGCCGCGCGGACGTGGTCATGGGATGCGTCGTCACGGACGTCGTCGCCCTTTCCATAATCGTCGCCTGCGGCGCGACCCTGTTCGTCAACGGAATCCATATACAGGACGCCAAGGATGCGGCGTTGGCCCTCGCGCCTCTGGCCGGCGACTACGCCTCGATCCTGTTCGCGATCGGTCTGGCGAATGCCTCCCTGTTCTCCGCATCGATCCTCCCGCTGGCTACTGCCTACTCCGTATGCGAGGGAATGGGTTGGGAATCGGGAATCGACAAGGATTTCCGGACGGCGCCCCATTTCTTCTGGCTGTACACCGGTCTAATCGTGATCGGCGCCCTGCTTGTCCTGATACCCGGCGCACCCTTGATCCTTATCATGTACCTTTCACAGGTGGCGAACGGCATCCTGCTGCCGTTCGTCCTTGTCTTCATGCTGAAGCTGATCAACGACAGAGAGCTGATGGGGGATTACGTCAACTCGAAGTTGTTGAACTGGGTCGCATGGGCGACCGCGATCGTAATGATATTCCTGACGGCCGTCCTGATGATGGTGACGCTTTTCCCCGGCTTGACGCACCTCCACGTTTTTTAGTTTCTTAATACCAGGGACGTACTTAAAAACAGGGACGTTCTTAAAAACTTTCTTAAAAACAGGGACGTTCCTGAACTTTTTCGGGTTATGACCGGGAGGTACAAGCGCTTCGTGGGATATACAACCGGAGAAGTTCAGGATCGTGGCTGTGGAAAAAAGTTCAGGAACGTCCCTGTTTTTAAGAAAGTTTTTAAGAACGTCCCTGTTTTTAAGTACGTCCCTGATTTTATAAGTTATATCTTGCGGCGCTTGCGGCGGGAGGCGGGGGGAAGCAGGAGATCGACGACGTCGTCCACGGTGACTACGCCCAGCAGGCAGTTTTCTTCGTCGACGACGGGCAGGGCGAGAAGGTTGTACTTCGAGATAAGTTCGGCCACGGTTTCCTGCCCCGCGTCGGCATACACCGTGATCAATTTCCTGTGCATGACCTCGCTTATGGGTTTCGACTGATCCTCCAATATGAGATCGCGCAGGCCGAGTACCCCAAGGAGCTTCTCCCCCTCGACGACGTAAATGTAGTAGTAGGCTTCGAGCTCCGTCGCGTCCTTCCGGAACCGCTCCATCGCTTCCCCGATCTTGATCCCCGGAGGATAGGCGAGGTACTCGTTTATCATGAGCCCGCCGGCGGTGTCCTCCTCGTGGGCAAGCAGCTCGTGGATGTCCTCGGCCTCCTCCTTTTCCATAAGACCGAGCAGTTCCTGCGCCTTCTCGGCAGGGAGGTCGGCGATGACGTCGGCCGCCTCGTCGGGAGGCATCCGCTCGATGACGTCGGCCGCCTGTTCCTTGTCCATGTCGGTAATGAGGTCGGCCTGCACCTCCGGCTCCAGCTCGTGGAGCGCCTCGGCCGCCGTCTCGAGGTCGAGCTTCTCGAAGAACCCCTTCCGCTCGTCGGGCGACATGCCGCTTATGATCTGCGCGATGTCCGCGGGATGGATCCTGGAAAGGGCCTCCCGCGAGAGGGCCAGGGTCAGCCGGTCGAGCTTCGTCTCCAGCGGCTGGATGAATTCCCAGGAGATGAGCTGGTGCCGCAGGGGATGCCGGATCGCCTGGAAGAAGGAGTCTCCGCGACGCTCCACGCCCAGTCGGCGCAGAATGCCTCGCACGCCCACGTCCACGTCCGTAACGCACGCCGCCCCGCCTTCCTCGGTCAACTTGACGTCGTTGACGCGAACGACCTTTGCGCCGTTGATGTCGACGATCTGCTTATCGAGGATGTCCCTTCCGATCAGCAGCTGGTCCGATGTGGCCTGGAATTCGGCGAGATCGGATTCCCGCTTCTTCGAGGAGATGATCCGCCGGTTGAAGATGTTCAGATCGGCCCAGGGCAGGAACCAGGTCTTTTTTTTCTTTTCCAGGACAAGCCCCGCCGCGCGGGGAAATGGCGATCCCCCCTCGACGGCGATGTCGCGCAGCTTGCCGATCTCCTCGCCAAGCGGGTCGAGGACCGTCTTTCCGAGGACATCCGCTATGAACACTTCCCCGATCAGCGCCATGCTATCGAGTTTATTTCCGGGCTTGAGGCAGGTCAAGGAAGGAGCGGGGATCATGGGGGACCATGGTATCCATGAATGAACCCGCAGTTGCATTGAAACATGCGTCCGAAACTGCGCAAGCCGGCCCCCGGGCGGCGGAAAACGCAGCAAGGCGGCGCAATCCATATAAGCTTCTCCCCAAGCTAAGGGGGGTCGTGCAGTGGGGATTCGTCCTGTTTTTCGTGCTCGTGGGAATCGAGTTCCACGAATTCTTCCGGCAGGCGGTGTCCGGCGGCCCGATCACCGCATCCCGCCCGCCCGCCGTGGAAGGCTTCCTTCCGATCAGCGCCCTGATGGGGCTGAAGCGTTTCCTCGCTACGGGCCTCTACGACGAGGTCCATCCGGCGGGCCTGACCATACTTATCGCGGCCATAATGTCGTCTTTCCTTGCAAGGAAGGTCTTCTGCTCATGGGTCTGCCCCGTTGGCGGAATCTCCCGGGCGCTGGAATGGGCGGGGAAGAAGATGTTGTGGAAGCGTCGGAAAAAGGAAACCGTGGTCAATCGTGGCGTCGACCTTGCGCTTTCTTCACTAAAATACCTGCTGCTGGCTTTCTTCATATGGGCAGTTGTCATCGGCATGGACAAGGTCGCGATTTACAAGTTCATGAATTCGACCTACAACTACGCGGCCGACGCGAAGATGCTTCTCTTCTTCATGGACATTTCCCGGACCGCCGCGAT
>JACRCO010000091.1 GCA_016218975.1 Deltaproteobacteria bacterium | reverse complement strand
TTCACCATCCCCGCCTGGCTGCAGGAGAAGAGGTCCGGGTTCTTGTAGCTGGTGCGCGCGAAAATGTCCTTGAACGGGACATCGGCCGCGCTGCCATGGTTTTTTGCTTCGTGGCGGGCGTGCCCGCGGGTCTCTCGGACGAAGAACAGGGACAGGATCAGGCCCAGCACGACGAATCCGACTCCGAGGTAGAACGGGGCAGGCCGCAGACCGTAGGCTGCTGCGATGTACCCGGTGGCCAGCGCCGCCAGGGAAACGGCCAGATACCCGGAGAACTCGTTCAGTCCCATCGCCAGCCCCCGCCGCTTCGGCCCCACCAGGTCGATTTTCATGATGACGGTGGTCGACCAGCAGAGCCCCTGGTTGATCCCCAGCAGGAAGTTCGCGACCGTGATCCAGCCCCAGGACGGCGCCCACATCAGGATGAAGGGGATGGGCAGGCCGACGACCCAGCCGCCCACGAGGAGGGCTTTCCGCCCGATCCGGTCGGAGAACCGTCCCGCAGCCAGGTTGGTGAACGCCTTTACGAACCCGAACCCGACGATGAACGAGAGGATAACGCTCTTGGAGACCAACCCGAATTCCTGCTCGGCGACAAGCGGCAGGATGACCCGCTCCAGGCCGACCATTCCGCCGACGAAGGCGTTGACCAGGACCAGGAGAGAAAACTGGGCGAGGTTCTCCCGGAGACCCAGGACGGGGGCGTTCCCCGGAGGGTCCGGGGAACCGCGGTATTCAACCGATTTTTCCGCCGCCGAACTCTTCATGCCATTCCCCTTTAGAACGTCACGATGCGGTCAGCCTCCCGGATCAGCCCGTGAAGGTCTTTCATCGTCGACAACGGGCACAGCTCCGATCCTTGCGAGTTGCGAAGTTTCAGGCACGTCCCGCACGCCAGGATCTCCCCTCCGGCCTGGAGGAAGCTTTCCGCCTGCCCGCGTATGTCGAATTTCGGATCATCGATCCGGTCCAGCTCCACTCCCTCGGCAAGGAGAAACACTTTCACTTCGTCTCCCTCCTTTCGACCGAAGTTCGCCAGCCGGAAAGCGTTGAAAACCACTTCCGGGTTAGTCTGGGAAATCACCATTGCAAGCTTCATTTCTCCTCCTGCTTTGGATGAAATTATTTCGCCGCATGTTCGACTGCGGCCTGGAGCGCCAGTGCGCAAACCGTAAGGGACTCCTCCAGTCCGGCGTCCCCCCCTTTTTCAAAATCTTCATCGCGCGTAGCCATCGTATTCGTGATGTGGGCCAGGCAAACCACCGGCTTTCCGATGGCGGATCCCAGTGCCAGGAGCGCTGCCGCTTCCATCTCCACCGAAACGATTCCTTCCTCCCGCCGCGCCGAGATCAACGATTTCGTCTCGCGGAATGGTGCGTCCGTCGTCCAGGAGGCTCCTCTCCGTACTGGAGCGCCGGCTTCCGCGATCCGCCGCGAGACATCATCCATCAGCGACGAAGAAGCGGACGAATATCTCCCCACATGCTGGTAATGGTGGCTTGCTCCCTCGTCCCGCAACGCCTTGTCTATCAGGAGGAAAAACGGCGGGGAAAGATCTTTCGCTATGAGCCCCGCGGAGGAAAGGCTCACGACCGCCTTGCAACCGAGAGCGAACATCTCCTCGGCGACGAGGACGGCGAACGGCGCGCCGATAGTGCCGCCGATCACGCCGTATTCGGCTCCATCCGCTTTCCAACGGAATAGCTTCGTGTGAAAACAGGGCCACGCCGGTTCCGCCACGGCACGCCCCGTGGTGATGAGATATTCAACAAGCTCTCCGTCGAAATCCAGCAGGCACCCGGCCGGCGCCTTCATCCGCGGCAACTTCTTCCGGCGCCTGGCCGCTTCCAGCAAGTTGCGCGGCAGGAAGACCGGCGCCTCCGCCGGATCGTGCTCCAGAAGGGGGGAACGGCTATCTTCAGCCACGGGACGCCACCGTTTCCTTTTTCGCACGCTCTTTCTCCCGGTCGATCTGCTCCTTCGTCTTGCGGATGACCGGGAAGTCGGCGGCAAGCAGGGCGAGGATCCCGTCCGCCAGCTTCGGGCGGCTCAGGTAGTAGCAGCGCAGCGCGCCTTCCTGCGCGAAATCCACGATCTTCGCGTTGCGCAGGACCGTCAGGTGCTGGGAAATGTTCACCTGGGAAACGGGAAGGATATCTTCCATGTCCGTCACGCACCGTGTTCCCTTGCGCAGTTCGTCGAGGATCTGCAACCTCGTGGGGTGAGCGAATGCCTTGAGCAATTCGGCCCATTCGTACGCGCGGTCAGCGTCCATGCGCCCTCCTTATAGGGCATTAGAATGTTCTTATATTACATTAGACGTTGAAGAAAGCAAGACGTTTCATTCCAGGTGTTTCAAACCGGATGCTTCATGCCGGGTGCGCAAACCGGGGGGGGATTTCAGCCGAATATTTACCGGTAACATTCCGGGGACTTCGCTGTCTATCCAACGGGGAAGGAAGGAAAGGGTTGCCGAAAGCGGCAAATATCTTCACAAAATCGAAAAGCGAGGTGGCCACATGGAGAAATCACAGATGGAAGAGATAAGAGATACCGCCCGGCGGATCGCAAGTGAACGGCTGAAACCCCGCGCCGCGGAGACGGACCGTGGGCGGGTCTTTCCCAGGGAGAATATCCTGGCGCTCGGGGAATCGGGCTTTCACCGACTGATCGTATCCGAAGAGGAAGGAGGACTGGGACTCGGGAGAAACGTCTTCGCCGCGACGGTCGCAGAGCTGGCCAAGGGATGCGCCTCGACGGCCCTCGTTTATGTTTCCAGCGCAGTCGTCGGAAAAGCGATAGATCTGGCAGGCGGCGACACATTGAAGAAGACGTGGCTGCCGAAGCTGATGGAAGGCCGATCACTGGGGGCGTTCGCCGTCCACGAACCTGCCAGCGGAAGCAACGCAGGCGCCATCGCCACGAAGGCGGCAAAGGAGGACGGCCACTACGTCATCAACGGCACGAAGTTCTTCATTACATCGGCAGGGGAGGCGGACGTCTACCTGGTTCTCGTCCGGACGAATCCGGAGAAGGGCCCGCAGGGGATGTCAACATTGCTCGTCGAGAAAGATGCGCCCGGGTTGTCCTTCGGCCGGCCGGAAGAGAAAATGGGACTGACAAGCACATCCTCAAGGGAGATGTATTTCAACGACTGCCGCGTTCCCGCCGGCAACCTCATCGGGAAGGAAGGAGAAGGAATGCAGGTTATCGGAAGGAGCGTTGTAGGCTGGGGCTTCTTCGGAGCTGCCGGCATATCGGCCGGAATCGGCAGATCGGCAACCGGGCTCGCCGTCGACCATGCCAGGACAAGGATGATTGCAGGTCAGCCGATCGGGACACACCAGGCTGTCCAGTTAATGATCGCGGACATGGTCCTCAAGACGGAAGCCGCCGAATCGCTTTTGTCCGCCTGCGCGGAAAACGCCGACTCCGCGCCCGGCACCGCTGCGATCAACGGGTTCAAGGCCAAGCTTTTCGCATCGGAGGCCGCGGTGGAAGTAACCGACATTGCCATCCAGGTGCTGGGCGGGCACGGATACAGCCGTGATCACGTCGTCGAGCGCCTGTTCCGGGACGCAAGAGGTCTCACGCTCCACTTCAAGACTTCGGAATGGCTCCGCCAGGACATAGCAAAAGCCGCATTGACGTTATGAAAGATTCGGGTGGTAACATTTCGGGGACTCCTTTATCTATCAATGCAGGGAGAAAAGCGAAGATGCCGACAGGGGAAAAAGAACTTCTTCAAAAATCCGCCAGGGGCGATGCCGCCGCCTTCGGGGAGATCGTCCGCAGGTATCAATACCCCGTCTACGTAACGGCCCTGCAGATCGTTAAGGACCCGGCGGCCGCGCAGGACGCCGCCCAGGAAACTTTCATCTCCGCGTTCGCGTCGTTGAAAGACCTCCGGTCGATCGACACGTTCCCGTCGTGGCTGCGGAAGATCGCGCGCAACAAGGCCCTCGCCTTGAGGAAGGCGCAGGTCCGGCTTGCGCCGCTGGAAGATGCGGGCGTCCTGCAATCTCCCGCCGAGACGTCGGAAACGGAAAAGAAAGAGGAGCGCATCGAGGCCGACGCTTTCGAGGGTGAAGTCCGCAGGGTCGTCGCGTCGCTGTCCGAATCGTTGCGTTTCCCTCTGCTGCTCTGCTATCTCGACGGCGTTCCCACGGCGGAAGCGGCGCGGTTCCTCGGCATCTCGGATGGGGCAGTCAGGAAGCGGCTCCACGACGGAAAGAAGAAGCTCCAGGAACGGGTCGTAAGGATGGCGGAAAAGTCATTCCAGGAGTACCGCCTGCCTCGGGATTTCGCATCACGCTGCATATGCGGATGCAGGCGCGCGCGGCAGGCGAAAGGAAAATAAGCCGAAAGAAATGGCGATAGGAAAGGAGGTGATCCTGTTGGCGAAGAAGGATTGCGGGTGCGGGTGCGTCCCGCCGGGAAAGACCGCCAAGCCGAGCGTGAAGAAGGAACCGGTGAAATCACAAAAGAAACCGGCGAAGTGATTGCTGACCATCAGGAGAGACGGGGCATGGAAAATTCGGGCCCCGTCCCTTCTCATTCCGAGATCTGACGTGCGGTCAGAGGGGATAGAGCGGCGCATCCATCTTCTCGAAGTGCTTCCGGTTGAATGTGGCTATGCCTTGGGCACCTGCCCTCCCTGCGCTCACCACGATGTAGGCGTCGGCGAACTCCTGTCCGCTGTTCCTGCAGATCGAGACCGCCTCCTCGACAAGGTCGGCATCGGTCATCCGAAGTCCCTTCATCCCGCACATCCGTGAAAGCACGTCCAGCACCTCTTCCCGAGTAACACCGTACGACGACCGCAGGGTCCAGACGATCTCGAACAGGACGGGAGGACCGGTCACGAGCGCAACCTTCCCGGCCGATGCCCGGCGGAGGAGTACGGCTGCTTTCTCATGCTGGCCCTTGTCGTCCGTCGTGAAGAACCGCAGGAAGACGTTCGCGTCGACGAAGACCGCCTTCAACGCGATTTCCCCCGCGATCGGGTCGCGACAGCCCTCAACATTCCTTCCCGCTCTTCGGCCTCGGACAGAGCCTTCCCCAGGAATCCCTTCAGCTCGAAGAAGTCCCGGGGCCGCCGGATCAGGATGGCGTCCTCGGTCCCCTCGATGACCACGGCGTCTTGCGGTTTTATCCCCAACTTTTTCCGTAGCCGGATGGGAAGCGTAACCTGCCCCTTGGACGATATTTTGGCGACCGGCATGACGTTTTTCCTCCTCTACCGCATTTGTAAAGATTATTATGAAATGTAAAGAACAATATTTCAAGTAAAGCAGATGCTTGACACCACAGCAGGGTACGGGGTGCATCCCCCTCGAAGCGTGCGCTAATTTCGGATTGATTCCCATCCTGTGGCAAGTAAACTGACCATAGAGCCGATGATCACCGACGCGAAAAAGTGGGCTGCATTCGAGGAAGAGGCGATTCGGGCGGATAAGCCCGATTTCCGCAGAAATATGCGTTTGGTGGAGGCGATGTACCGGGAAGCCGCAGCCCTCGGCGCATTTCCTCCCGCTGACCTGCTCGAAGGTATCGACGTCGACATACGGATCGCGCGCGTGGTGAACGGTGTTCCGCCGCATTCTTGAACGAATAAGTCGCACACTGCAGAAGCAGGAAATCCCATACATGGTGATCGGGGGGCA
>JACRCO010000090.1 GCA_016218975.1 Deltaproteobacteria bacterium | reverse complement strand
GACGGCGTCCTCTGCAAGCGGCAGATGGATCGGTTTCGGGAGGTATTCCGCCGCTCCGGTGGCTTTCAGAAGCAGCGGCCGGATGAACATATGGAAATGCACCATGACCGCGACGGGATTTCCGGGCAAGCCGATGACGATTCCCCCGCGCGGAGATTCTCCCGCGAAGATGGGTTTGCCGGGCTTGACGGCGACCTTGTGCAGGATCTTCCGGACGCCGCAGTCGTTCAGGCAATCCGGGACGATGTCCACGTCTCCGACGGAAACGCCTCCCGAGAGGATGAGAAAGTCGCACTCGAGCCCTTCGTGGATCTTCGAGACGATCCGATCCCGGTCGTCCGGGACGATTCCCAAGTAACGGACCTCCGAAAAGCCGAGCTCCTTCAAGGCGGCGAGAAGGAAATGGGAGTTGCTGTTGCGGATCATGGGTCCCTGGGCGCTTTCCCAGGGTTCGAGCAGCTCGCTGCCGGTGGCGAGGACCGATACGGAAGGGCGTTTGTAAACCGGGATCTCCCATTTTCCCACCGACGAAAGGGTGGCGACGTGATGAGGGGAAACGAGCGTCCCCGCAGGAATAAGCAGGGAGCCTTTCCGGACGTCCTCCCCCTCCTTGGCGATATTCTCCCCTCTCTTGACGGAACCGGTGAACCGGACGTTCCCGCCGGGGTCGACCATGCTGAGCTCCACCTGGACGACCGTATCGAACGGCGGCGGGACCATGGCTCCGGTCATTATCTTGATACAGTCCGAATCGGACGCGTCCCCGTTCCATGTGCTGCCCGGGTTGACCGTTCCGGCGACCTGGTACGGTCTTTCGACCTCTTTCCCCGTCCAGAGGACCGCGTATCCGTCCATCGCCGCGCGGGGAAAGGGGGGGATGTTCCGGTCCGCCAGGACGTCCCGGGCAAGGATCTCCCCCGGCGCGTCCGCAAGGGAAACGGTGTGGGCCTCCTGAACACGCGCGATGGGAAGGACGGAGGCGAGCGCCTCTTCGTAAGTGACGGCCACGTTCCGCAGGACCTCCTTTTCGATATCTGAATGAATCTCCCGGACCATTTTACGGTAAATGGGGGGGGTATAGGTCCCTGTATTCCGGGATATCCCCGCTGTTATATGGCGAGACCTGAACCGGCCTTTTTCGACGGCGGCAACGGCTTGTCCCACGCTGTCTTGACCTCTTTGGCCAGTGTCCTTTTGACGTGATCCGGCAGGGATGCGAGATCGGGGTCATCGAACCAGCAGAGAATCCTCATGCACTCGGCCGCCGAAAAAAAGTTTCCGAAGAGGACCCGGGCATCCGCGAGTCCCTGCGGCAGGCTCACCTTGTTCCTGAGCATTGCAGCGATGTCGAGATAGTCCCTGGGTTCCACCCGGTCGAAGAGAGCCTTGAGCTTGGTGGCCATCAGGTCCCTGACGGAGGCGGCCAGAACCACCCCATCACTGGTGAGTTCGGGTATGCCGACCCGCCCGAGCGAAAGCTCCCCGAACAATGACACCTTCACCGCACGTTTTGACCGGGGTGGCGACGCCAGGACGACGAACGTCCCGGGATCGTTCCGGAGAATTGTCGCGACCGTGAGCCATGGAAGCGAAATTCCCAGCCCTTTCTCGTCGAGCGGGCGGTCGGAGAAGAAATCGAAGTCGACCGACTGTCGATGTCCATAGCGCAACGCCAGTGCCGTTCCCCCATAGAGGCAATAGCCCATATCTTTCAGTGGGGAGAGGAAAGGCCAGAGTTTGCGCTGCCCCGGGGGCAGGATGTCAAGTCGGGTCGGGAAGGGCATCGCGCTTTCTCACCGGGATCGGAGGGGTTCTTCCTGGAGAGGTCAGTTCCAATACGGTGTGCCAGAAGGCCCAGGACTTCGGGTGGAACCAGCCGGGCCGTGCATGGTTCAGGACTTCGACCATCCGGCTTTTCCCGATGGCGGCGGTCGCCTGCTGCATGTCTTCGAGCGTGCCCACGTCCATGATCTGCGCGATCACCCGGAGTGGATCCTTTATTGATGCTTCCGGTGATCGCCACCAGATATAGCGGCGGGCCATCTTCCGCAGGATCTTTTGCGCGGGTGGATCCCGGGACCATTTTGAGCGGCCTGGAGAAGATCGGGAATGCGCGGCCCGAACCGGATGTGAGCTCGCTGCCGGCGCCAGCTCGTATCCGAGGAGGTTCAGGATCGTGTCGAGCTTGTGGAAGCCGAGTTCCTTGACCATGCCGGTTTCAAGGCCGTTCAGGGTACCACGGGAGATGCCCGCCATCGCGGCGAGGCGTTCCTGCGTCAAGCCGTGCGCTTGCCGCGCCGCGCGAATCGTTTTTCCGATTTCCGCAAGTTCCATGACAGGCTCCGCCCGACGTTATGTCTAATATATTTTACATCCAACGGCCTTTTCCAACAAGGCAGGAATCGTCATGGGGACCCGAGATGTCGATGCCGATTTCCTTGAGGACCTGCACAGCCTGGGGGCGGACTCATCGGGCGGCAGGCGCGTCCCCGCCATATGCGGGACGGCGCCGAATGTTCTTGCGGCCGGGGAGAGACATGCCGCGTTCGCAGATCGCTACCGGTCCTATCTCCCTCGCCAGGGCCGCCCTCTTGCGGTCTCCGAGAATGACCGGGTCGTCGTTCAGCCATTTCCGGAGATTCCGAAGCACCGTGCCGGCGTACGGGTTTTCGTTTTTCCCGTCGAGGGAGTAGTGAATCCACTTC
>JACRCO010000089.1 GCA_016218975.1 Deltaproteobacteria bacterium | reverse complement strand
TATCTCATGCCACTCCTTGTGTGTCAAGATATATGTGGGGTTATATATGTACTACAAGGTTCGGCGGAAATTGCGGTAAAATCCCATTGAAATCAACACGGCCAAGCGTAAAATCGGGCTTCAAGTGTCGAAGTTGAGCGGACCGCGCGAGAAATCGGCGTGCAGCCTCGTAAATAGGACGCGGATGGGAACGATCCGCGAAATCCTGACTGCGGGGAGGTTCGAAATGACCGGTAAAAGCGCCATGTCCATGGAAAAGGATTTAAGGGGATGGGGGATCGGGCTTCTTGCGATGGGAATGCTTCACTTCTTTGTTCCGGTGTTTTCCCGGGAATGGGGGTTTGTTCTGCTTCCCCTTGGAGTATTTTCCCTGGTCGTCATGCATAGGGGAATGTTCCTTTTGATCGGAGCGGGGCTGATTGCAGCCGGTCTGATGAATCTTGCGGGAAATATTAAAGGGGCCGGCGGATTCTGGGGAATCTACGGGTGCATGCAAGTTTACTGGGGGATCAAGGAGTTTGCCAAGTTCATCAAGTATGGGGCTCCGTCGGTAGATGGCTATAAGATAAACCGTGAAACGGTCCTTGAAGGCGTGATTGACGTGAAAAGATAGGAAGGGCTCTATCGGTACGGGGATCCGCACCCCGGTCTGCATTTACATATGGCACGGTGATTGCCCTCATGGCCTTCATCAACTCCCCAAGGAGGTCGGGCCATGAGAGTGCATTACGTGTTGAACCACGGCGGTACGCCGGAATCCAGGCTGGCGGATGTGGAAATCCATTTCGAGGAAGGGCTCCTTTCCGGACTCAAGCTGGTCGGGTGTTCGGTCTGGCGGTCGAAAAAGGGGGAGGAGCCGACGGTGCTTGTTCCCTCCCGGTCTTACGCCACGGCGGGCGGGGTCCGTTATTACGAGCTTCTGCGCCCGTCGGAGGAAGGGAAGTCGCCGGAGGACGCCGCCGTGAAGCAGGCCGTCCGCAACTTCAAGCAGTACATCCGGGACGAGTACATGAAGATCGCGGCGATGCCGGACCGGAGGGAAACGGGAAAGGAGAAGGAAAGAGGAAAGGAGAAATCCGCCGCGCTCTGATCGGGCGCTTCATCCCGATCGGCGCCGGGACGCGTGCTCCCGCGTGTCGTCCCGGCCTGCATCCGCGATTCAGGTAATGCGCCGGGTACGGTTCGCCGTAGTGGCAGCCGACCCGGCGTTTTATCTTCTCCCAATCTATAAAACCACGTTTATCGCCAGAAAAATGCCTTTTATTATTCGCGGTTTCGCAAATATCGGCAGCTAAAGTATCTACATGTATATACCGATAATAAATGGCAGTTTCGAAGAAGTGGGGGTGCAAGATGACGGTAAAGAAGCGTATCACTGTGCTCATTGCGATAACGGTGGCGTTCACGGTCACCATCGCTCTCATTGGTTTCCTGGGAGCGGTCAGTCTCTCTTCGAAACTTGAAGAAATCGGCAGGGACGGCGTCCTCGCCACCCGCGACCTCGCGAATACGGCGGACGCGATGTGGCAGCTCCGTTACGGTGTCTCGCAGTACCTGGCCGTGCCGGAACGGGCTTCGCGTAAAAAAATCATCGACGAGAGCCCGAAGTGGTTCGCCGCGATGGACGAAAACCTGAAGCGCTACGCGACCCGGAACATGTCCGACGAGGCGGGCAACGCGCTCAAGCGGCTGACGGGGGCGTATGAGAAGTACAAAGCGGACCGTCCGGGATGGTTCGAGCTCATGGAGTCCGGCAAAATCAAGGAAGCCGCGGAATTCCGTTCCCGCACGATCCTCCTGTCGGGCGCGGAGTCCGTCAAGGCGCTGAACACCCTGATCGAAGCCCAGGCGAAGCGGTCCGACGAGATCGGCGTGGCCTCGCGCGGCGCCGCCCGCAGGATAAAGGTTCTCATCGTCCTGGTGGGCGCGATGCTCGTGTGCATGTCGACGGCGCTGGGAATCTTCCTCGCGCGCAACCTGCTCCAACAGCTCGGGGGCGACCCGGCTTATGTCGCCGGAGTCGCGCGGCGGGTTGCGGACGGCGACCTGACGATGCTCATCGAAAGACAGACGAAGGACACATCGAGTCTTCTGTTCGCGATGGACAACATGGTCGCCCGGCTGAAGGAGATCGTCGGTAACGCGAAAACGACGGCCGACCAGGTCGCTTCCGCCGGGGAGCAGTTGCTTTCGAGTTCCGGGGAAATGTCCAAAGGGGTTGCCGAGCAGGCGGGCAGGGTGTCCCAGATCGCGTCGGCATCGGCGGAGATGACGCAGACAGCGGTCGACATGGCGAGGAACGTCACGTCCATCGCCGAATCGGCGAAGGAGTCGTCGAAGATCGCGGATCGGGGGAAAAGCATCGTCGGCAAGTCCATCGGAGAGGTCCGGACGATCGCGGACACGATCAACGAATCGGCATCGCTGATCGCCTCCCTCGGCAAGCGGTCGACGCAGATCGGAGAGATCGTCGGCGTCATCACCGAAATCGCCGGCCAGACCCAGCTCCTGGCCCTTAATGCCGCCATCGAAGCGGCGCGCGCCGGGGAGCAGGGAAGGGGATTTGCCGTCGTCGCCGACGAGGTGAACAAGTTATCGGACAAGACCGCGAAGGCCACATCGCAAATCGCATCGATGATCAAGAGCATCCAGAACGAGGTCCAACAGACGATTTCCTCGATGCAACAGGTGACGCAAAGGGTCGAGGTCGGGGTCGATCTTTCCGCCCAGGCCGGCGAAGCCCTCGACAAGATCGTGGCGAGCGTCGGCGAGCTGCAATCCATGATCCAGCAGATCGCCGCGGCGATCGAGGAGATGTCCAGCGTCGCCGGTACCATCGGCGGAGACATCGAGTCGATTGCCGGCGTCTCGAAAAACACCTCTGCGGGGTCGGTCCAGGTGTCATCCGCGGCCACTCAACTGTCACGGCTGGCGTCCGATTTAAAAGGTATTGTCGGTCAATTCCGAATCGCGTGAACAAGGGGTGGGTAAGGGACCTTACTGGGACGGGAGGGCTTGCCCTCCCGGTCCCTGCGCCATCCTGGCTTCCTGCCAGTCCAGGGCCGTGAGGAAGGCTTCCTGCGGCGTGGAGGAGAACATTTTTCTCGCGAGAAAGAGAAGCCCCTTAAGATTGTTCCCGCGGTCTTTACCGCGCCTTTCGATCACCGTACCGATTACCACCCTGGTTTTTTTCGCGTAGTCAACCCGATAAACGGTAACGGGCCTCATGCGTCCCCCTTCCGTTATATGCGGTTACCCTTATTCTCAACCTAATTGGATGTAAAATTAGACATAAAATTAGTACATGTAATAAACTATATCTAACAAATATAAGAAAAAGTCCATATAAAAATGAAAAACCCGAAATAGTCCCGGAAACCGGCCGCCCCCTCGGCCGGAGAGGCTAGCCCGCATTTCTCGCCATGCTTCTGCTGCGGCGGCGGATACGGGCGACGTCCATGGATGGACAAGTGCCGCGGGAGCCATGGATGGCGGGAGCGGCCATGTCTACTGCGTTGCGCTCGGTCGGGCTCCTCGACGTAGTGTAAACTACGCCTGCGTCGCCCT
>JACRCO010000088.1 GCA_016218975.1 Deltaproteobacteria bacterium | reverse complement strand
TAATTATTTTCTTCATCATTATGCGTGTTATATCTCGAAAACGACGAAATCCAAATGCCAGCGACGTCGCAGATGTTCTGGAGCGTTTCGTCGAGGGAAAATCCAGCGAATGGGAATGGGACGACTTTCTGTCTTCCCCCAGAGAGCAACTTTTCAACGCGTTAAGAAATTATCTTGCCGCTGCCGGCAAGTCGAAAGTGTGGATAGAAAAATCAAGCTTCGATGACATTGTCGCGACTGCGGCTGTTATCGCTCGCACGAAATGAAGGTGTGCGATGGACGCCAATGGGGTCAGCCCGTGCGATCGACGAGACGAACGACAACGGGGGAAGATTCGCAGGGGCAATTTACCAGGAGGCGTCCGTCGATCTGACCTACTTCGACAACACGGACAGGGTCTGGACGTTGACACGCGCGGTCGCTCCAATCCCTGACAACACGACGCAGGCGATCGCGTTCTCTTAAGACGGGTTCCTGACGACGCGGGTAGCGTATTCCGGAGTCGCCAACGGGGAGCACCGATATTCGTTCGACAACAACTTCTGGGCCACAGTTGCGGGATCAACAGGTTGTTCGCGAAAACGCCCCGATCATGTGCTATCATAATGCTATCTTAGTGGCCCGGAGGCTTACGATGGCACAGATCCTGGTACGTGACTTGGACGATGTATTGGTGGAACGACTGAAACGCCAGGCGAAGCGGCACCACCGGTCGTTGCAGGGCGAGGTGAAAGCTATTCTGATCGAATCCGCACGCATGACGCCCGAGGAAATGATTGCCGCAGCGGAAGGCTGGCAACGTCGCCTTGCCGGCGGTAAATTCAGCGACAGCTCCCGCCTCGTCCGTGAGGATCGCGGCCGGTGAAGACCGCTTATGTGGTCGATGCCAGTGTCGCTGTGAAATGGTTCGTGCCCGAGATCCACTCCGAGCACGCGTTGCGCCTGCTTCGGAGGAAGATCGACTTGCAGGCTCCAGAGTTGATCCAGGCGGAGTTCGGAAACATTCTCTGGAAGAAGTGTCGGGCGGGCGAGTTCGATGGGGCAACCGGGGGGGAAATCCTGGACAGCTTCAAGAGGTCGCCGCTGGTGGTGCATCCGCACGGGGCGTTTCTGAAGCTTGCATGGGAAATTGCCCTGAAACACCGCCAAACGTTTTACGACAGCCTGTACCTTGCGTTGGCGATGACCGGAAAATCCCGAATGATCACCGCCGACCGAAAGTTTTACAATGCCTTGGCGGGGACGCCTGCGGAGCGGCATCTCCTCTGGATCGAAGATGTGACCTGAAGCCGCCTCGCTATGAATCATGGTGAGAAACGCGGGTTAAAGCAGGTCGTCGGGGGCCTGGCGGCGGGGGGTGCGCTGCTTTCCGGCGGGGCCGGCTTCCGGGACGGTTCCAAGCTTGAAGGGCAGGGAGATTCCGTCGCTTGAACCCGGCGGCAGCGCCTTGCCCGTGACGGGGTCGATGCGGGCGAAGGTGATCTCCGGCGGGACGGGGAAATCGCGCAGGGGAACCTGCTGCAGCGCTTTCGCCATGAACTGCGTCCAGATCGGCAGCGCCACCGCGGAAGCCGTCTGGCGGCTTCCCAACGGTTTCGGAGTATCGAAGCCGAGCCACACGCAGGCCAGGACGTCCGGCGAAAATCCTATGAACCATGCATCCGTGTTCTCGTTCGTCGTGCCCGTCTTCCCCGCGATCGCGGTCCCCAGGCCGCGCGCACCCGTTCCGGTTCCGCTGCGGATGACTTCCTGCATAAGGCGAACCGTAAGGTAGGCGGTATCCGGCGGGATCGAGCGCGTCAGGCGCGGCTCCGCGCTCTCCAGAACCGCACCGGATGCGTCCCGGATCTCCCGGATGAAGTAGGGTGACGGGCGCTCCCCGCCGTTCGCGAAGACCGCGTAGGCCGCGCACATCTCCAGCGGGGTCACACCGGAGGAGCCGAGGGCGATGGACAGGTTCCGTTCCATCGGCGACTCGATCCCCAGCGTCCTCGCCATCTGGATCGCCGAATCCACGCCGATCTCGTTCAGCAGTCGCACGGTGGCAAGGTTGCGGGACTTGGCCAGCGCTTCCAGCATCGGGATGGGGCCCAGGAACGTTCCATCGTAGTTCTTGGGCTTCCACATCTCGTTTTCGTTCCTCTCGAACTCGATCGGGGAATCGTCCAGCGTGGAGACGACCGTTTTTCCCTTGTTCAGCGCGGCGGCGTAGATGATGGGCTTGAACGCCGATCCCGGCTGCCTCCTCGCCTGGATCGCGCGGTTGAACTGCGATTCCGCGAAGTCCACACCGCCGATCATCGCAAGGACCCCGCCGGTGTGCGGATCGAGGGCGAGGAGCGCCCCCTGGAGCCCCTTGTACTTGTTCCTCTCCTCTGTCTGCCGGATGCCCTGCACCAGCGTGTCGTACGCCGATTCCTGGAGGCGTCCGTCGATAGTCGTGTAGATCCGCAATTCGCTCCGGTAGAGAGCGTCGCTGCCGTACTTTTCCTGTATGTATGCCCGGACGTATTCCAGGAAATAGGCGGCCCGGGACCGGAAATTCGACGGAGGGGCCAGCGTGAGCCTGGCCTGGTACGCTCTTTCCGCTTCTGTTGCGTCGAGGAACCCGACGGCGGCCATCCTGCGAAGCACGTACCGCTGCCTTGCCTTCGCCTGGTCGAGGCGGTTCCGGGGGGAGTACCGTGTCGGCGCCTGGGCCAGGCCGGCCAGGAGCGCCCCCTCGGCCACGTTCAGCGCGCCGACTCCCTTTCCGAAGTAGGCCTGGGAAGCGGCTTCGACTCCGTACGCGCCGTCTCCAAGGTATATCTGGTTCAGGTAAAGGTAGAGGATCTCCTCCTTGGTCAGCTTCTTTTCGATGCGGTATGCGAGGATGATCTCCTTCAACTTCCGCCGGATGCTTTTCTCCGGAGTGAGGAAGAGCGTCTTGACCGTCTGCTGCGTTATGGTGCTCGCACCCTGCGCAAAGCCGCCCGACAGCACGTCCTTCACGATGGCCCGCCCGATGGCGACGTAATCCACCCCGCGGTGCTTGAAGAAATTGGAGTCCTCGGCCGCCAGGAATGCGTTCACTACGTGCCTGGGGATGGCCTGATAGGGGACGACCGTTCGCTTTTCGAGATATATCTCCCCGACGAGCCGGTTGTTCCTGTCGTAGATCTTGGTGGAGACGCTCGGTCGATAGGCCTGCGCCGATTCGATCGACGGAAAGTCCCCGAAAAATGCAAGTAGCCCAAGCGCCGCCCCGGCCCCGAGCATGAAGCACAGGCACAGGACCACGCCGAGCAGTATCAGTTTTTTCCAGGGGGATCCTTCGGATTTCCCGGACGAGCGATGGTTCGCCAACGACTCTCGCTTCTCCGCTTTCTGACCTGGTATCCCGGCAATGCGCCGCCGGTTTGCGCCGAACGGATTAATTATAGCAGCGGCGGGAGGCAAGCGCTTGTTTCCAAAAGGGCGGAAAATTCCGGGAAACCTGTGCCGGTTATGCCGGGTTGAATATCTTGCGGGAAACGACGTCGAAAAAGAAAGCTTCTTACGTCGTACGGAGGGCGCCGATGAGAAAGATTCTGTTCGCGGGAATGGCGATCGTTCTGGCGTCGGTCCTCTCGAGCTGCGGGGGAAACCTGGTCTTTTCGACGGGGACGTTTATCGCGCAGACTTTCAGCGACATAAGGGCCGACGGGGACGTTTCCTTCGACCCGGTGACAAGCACGTTCACGGTTTCTCACGCATCGTCCACGGGGAACGTGATTTTCGGCATCAACGATGCCGCTCCGGGATCGAATTCCGTGGAATTCCGCGCATTCCTCGATTTTCCGCTGGACGGTTCGAACAGCGGGGACGCCGTTCCCGCCGGCGCGACCATCGTATCCGCCGACATCGAAGTGTTCGTCGGCAGGGTGGATTTCGCCACGACCGTTCCGACGCTTCTGGACCTGATCACATACGATCCCGTTACGGGCCCGGTCGCCGGGGACTTCACCAATCCCACACCGCTGGCATTCCGTTCGCTGGATTTCCTTGCCACCGACGCGGGAAATCTCGTGAGGATCGACGTCACCTCGTTGATGCGGGAAGCGCAACGTCTGGG
This sequence comes from Deltaproteobacteria bacterium, assembly GCA_016218975.1. Taxonomy (NCBI): domain Bacteria; kingdom Pseudomonadati; phylum Myxococcota; class Myxococcia; species Deltaproteobacteria bacterium. The sequence continues at coordinate 53,891 of JACRCO010000088.1, read as the reverse complement.
ATTGCGGAACTTCCAGCTGCGGTTCCTGCTGGACCTGGTTCCGGGCGCGGCCGGGCTGGTGACCATCTCCGACTCGGAGTCGTCAACCGCTCCGCTGTTGACCGTCGAATACTTTTAACGTAAAGCCTATTCACTTTCCGGCGGCCCGCTTCACGGCGTAGCTGATTACATTTCTGTTGTACAATTTCCTCGTGCCTACCATGGGAACGAAGAAGCAGCTCGCAGACCTCGGGGCGGTCGCGTCCGGCCTCGCCCACGAAATCCGCAATCCGCTGAACTCGCTCCACATCAACAGCCAGCTCATAGTCGAAATGCTCGAAGGGATGCCTGAGCCCGCGCGGCATGGCGAGCTTCTCTCCCTGGCGCGGTCAAACCTTAAAGTGACCCAGCGGCTTTCCGACCTTCTTGCCGATTTTCTCCGGTACGCCCGGCCGCCGTCGATGGAGCTGGTAGTGTCGGACATGAACCGGATCGTTTCGGAAACCATCCGTTTCATCGAGGTGGACTTCTCCCGCCGCGGCGTCGAGCTCGTCGCGAAGTTGCATCCGGAGCCCGTTCATCTCTTTGCCGACGAGAAGCAGTTGCGCCAGGCGCTGCTGAACCTCCTGCTGAACGCCGATGAGGCCATGGACAAGGAACGGAAGAAGATCGTCGTATCGACGGGATATGCGGGCGGCAGGCCGTTCGTGCGCGTGCAGGACAACGGCCGCGGCATCCCTGCCGGCGACAGGAGCCAGGTCTTCCGTCTATTCTTCACGACCCGGAAAAACGGAAGCGGGTTGGGGCTTCCGATCGTGCGGCAGATCGTGAGGGACCACGGCGGGAAAATATCGATCCGCAGCCGGGAGGGACGTGGGACGACTGTCACCGTCACGCTGCCCTCGGAGGCGCAACAAAAGGCCAAATTTTCGGGCGGGGCCGGCAAGAGCCTGCTCCCGGATAAAGTGAGATGAAGGGCAGACCCAGAGTGATCGTCATCGACGACGATCCCGACAGTCTCGGCAGCGTCGCGGCTGCGCTTCGGAGGGACGGCTACGACGTTCGCCCGTTCGCAGATCCGGCGGCGGGGCTTGCCCATCTTTCATCGGAGGGCGCTGATGTCGTGGTCACCGACCTCAAGATGCCGGGCATCAGCGGCATGCAGGTCGTCGAGCGGGTCGCCGCGGAGCATCCGGGCGTGTCCGTCGTGGTGCTCACCGCGTTCGGAACGGTCTACAACGCCGTGGAAGCGATGCGGGCGGGGGCGTCCGACTTCCTCGAGAAGCCGGTCGGGATCCCCCAGCTCCGCGCGGCGGTCTTCAAGGCGGCGAAGGACAGGGAGAGGAACCGCGAGCTGGAACAGCTCAGGGAGGAGATGGGACAGCGCTACGGTCCGGAGGGGATCGTCGCGTTTTCGCGGGAAATGGAGGAAGTCCTCCGAAGGATCCGGTTGGTCGCTCCCACGCGGATGAACGTCCTGATCCAGGGAGAGAGCGGGACGGGGAAGGAGCTCGTGGCCCGCGCCATTCACGCCATGAGCCCGAGGAGGGGGAAGCCGTTCCTGCCGCTGAACTGCGCCGCAATACCGGAGAACCTGCTCGAATCCGAGCTGTTCGGCCACGAGAAGGGGGCTTTCACCGGAGCCGTGGCCGCCCGGCAAGGGAAGATGGAAGCGGCGGAGGGGGGGACCCTCTTCCTCGACGAAGTCGGGGACATGGCGCTGTCGCTGCAGGCCAAATTGCTGCGGGCCATCGAGCAGAAGGAGATTTCCCGGATCGGCGGCGGGCCCGAGATCAAGGTCGATGTGCGGATACTCGCCGCGACGAACAGCGATCTTAAGGGGAAGGTGGCGCAAAAAGAGTTCCGCGAGGACCTTTTCTACCGCCTCAACGTGTTCAATATCGTCGTTCCGCCGTTGCGGGACCGCAGGGAAGACATTCCGAAGCTGGCCGAGCAGATTCTGCAGGGCGTCGCACGGGAGAACAAGACCGCTCCGAAGACGATATCGCCGGAAGCTCTGAAGGCGATGCTGGGATACCGCTGGCCGGGGAACGTCAGGGAACTGCGGAACGGGCTCGAGGTGGCGAGCCTCGTGGCGAAAGGGGAATCGATCGGACCGGAAGACCTCCCGCCGGAAATCGCCGGCGGCGCCATTCCCCCATCGCCGGCGGGGCCGATCCCGCTGCCGGGCCCGCGCACCCTGGAAGAGATCGAGCGGGACGCCATCGGCGCCGCCCTGAAGGAAACGGGAGGGAACAAGACGAAGGCGGCGAAGGTCCTGGGAATCGGCCTTCGCACCCTTCACCGCAAGATCAAGGAGTACGGGATCTCCTGACGGGGGACGTGCGTTTTTCGCACCATTCACGGGCGTTCTGGAAGAGCTTGAGCCAAGGGGATGCCTTCAGGTTTTTCTTCCAATCCTCGGGCATCCAGCCCCATTGCCATTTGAGGAACGTCCGTTCCGGGTGAGGCATTATCGCGAGGTGACGGCCGTCCGGTGAGCAGACCGCCGCTATGGCGCCGGCGGACCCGTTCGGATTGAACGGGTACTGCATCGTCGGGTTGCCCTTGTCGTCTACGTATCGGACCGGGGCAAGCGAAAGGGACTCCACCTTCCTTAGAATTTCCTTTCCGGGGAAATATGCCCTTCCTTCTCCGTGGGCGACCCAGATGCCCAGCGTGGAGCCTGCCATGCCTTTCAGCATGATTGCCGGGCTTGGGAATATCCTGACGGTGGAAAACCTCGATTCGAACCTGCCCGAGAGATTGTGGATGAACCTCGGCTGCAATTTCCCTTCGGTCCCCTGCCATGGAACCCAGCCGAGCAGCGCCATCAACTGGCAGCCGTTGCAGACTCCCAGGCTGAATGTGTCCGGCCTTTCGTAGAATTTTTGGAATTGATCGAAGATTCGCTTGTTGAACCGTATGACGCCGGCCCAGCCCTTCGCGGAGTCCATCACGTCCGCGTAGCTGAATCCGCCGACGAAGGCCACGCCGCGGAAGCTCCCGAGATCGACCTTTCCGTCCAGGAAGTCGGTCATGGTCGCGTCCCACGCATCGAACCCCGCCTGGTGGAACGCCGACGTCATCTCCCGGTCGCTGTTGCTTCCTTCCTCCCGGATGATCGCAACGGCGGGCTTCTTCCTTTTCTTCATGACGGCCGCCGCGGAGGGAGACGGGCTGAATGCAAGGTTGAAGGAGGGCCCCGGCCTGTCGAAGATGTTCTTCTTTTCCTGGACGACGCATTTGGGTTCGGCCTGGAGGAGCTCCAGCCTGTGGCTCGTTTCCTCCCATGTTTCTCTCAATACCCTCATGTCCTCGTCGAGAACGGGCCGGCGGCCGGACCTGATCCGTATCCGTTTCCCCGCGGTCGTTGCGCCGAGGACACGATACGGGACCTTCGCCCTCCCGAGGTGTGTAACGATATTCTTCTCGTTCTGCGGAAGGTATTCGATGACCAGCCCGAGCTCCTCGGAAAAGAGGAACGGGATCGCCGGATCGCCGTCGATATCCAGATCAAGCCCGCAATTGCCGGAGAAAGCCATCTCAAGGAGCGTCGTGGCGAGCCCGCCGTCGCTCCTGTCGTGACCGGCGAGCAAGAGGTCTTTAGAGATAAGGTCCTGGACTGCGATGAAAGCGCGTTTCAGAAGTTTCGGGTCGTCCACGTCCGGGGATACGTCGCCGACCTGCCGGTAGACCTGCGCGAGGGCGGATCCGCCGAGCCGGTTCCGTCCGTTTCCGAGGTCGATGAATAGCAGCCTGCTTTTCCCCGGCATCTTGATGTCGGGGGTTACCACTTTCGTTATGTCGGGGCATGGAGCATAGGCGGAGATTACGAGCGTTCCGGGCGATTTGACGGTCTCGCTTTTTTGCCCGGACACGACTTTCGCCGCCATCGAAAGGCTGTCCTTGCCGCCGTCGATGGCGATCCCCAGCTCGATCATGATGTCCCGCACGGCGGCGGCCGCGTCGTATAACCTCGCTCCTTCGCCGGGAAGCTTGGCTGCCCACATCCAGTTGCCGGAGCACTTGATGTTTTCCACCGCGCCGATTTTCGCCCAGACGATGTTGGTCAGCGCCTCCCCCACGGATAGCCTTGCCATCGCCGCAGGATCGATCAGCGTTTTGACCGGCTGCTCCCCGATGGAGATCGCAGCGCCGGTGAGCCCGAAATGGCCCTGGGCGATCACCGCGACGTCGGATACGGTGAGCTGCAAGGGGCCCGCGCATTGCTGCCGGGCGATAAGGCCGGTGACGCTCCTGTCCACCTTGTTCGTGAGGAACCTTTTCGATCCGACGGAGACGAGCTTCAAGACCCGGTCCAAAGCATCCTTCACGCGAAGACCCTTAGGAAGATCGAGAGGCGCAAGGTCCGGTTTCACCCTGTCGAGACGGAAAGTCTTCTGCGGCATGTCGCCCAGGATTTTGTCGAGGTCGAGGTCGACCGGGGCGCTTCCGTCGGTTTCGTCGTGCAGAACGATGCGACCGTCCCCGGTGATTTCGCCGATGAAGGCGCAGGGAACTTTTTCCCTTCCGCACATCGCTTCGAAAAGGGGGGCCCGCTCCGGCCGGATGAGAAGCGCGTTCTGCTCCTGGTACTCCGCGCCCCATAGCTCGAGCACGGAGAGCGTCGAGTCACCGCTCTGTATTTCCCGGACCTCGATCTTCGCCCCTGCAGGATAGATGATCTCCTTCACGACGTTGCAGTTCCCGCCGGCCCCCTGGTCGTGGATGCTCACGATCGGGTTTGCATCGCCCATTTCGACGCAGGCGCGGATCACGCGGTTGACCTTCTGCTCCATCTCGGCGTCGCCGCGCTGGACGGCGTTGAAATCCAGCTCCGCGATATTTTCCCCCTGGATCATGCTCGACGCGGCGCCGCCCCCCATGCCGATGCGGTAGGCAGGTCCGCCGATCTTCGTCACGAGCATTCCCTGGTCCGGCGGCTCCTTCTCCACGTGACGGGCGTCCATCTGGCCGACACCGCCGGTGAACATGATCGGCTTGATCCATTCCCTCCGTTCCCCGCCCGGCAATCGCAGCCCGAAGGAACGAGTGAATCCCTGTATGACCGGTTCGCCGAACTTGTTCCCGTAATCGGAGGCCCCGTTGCTGGCCTGGATCCCGATCCGGAGGGGAGATGCGAGGTTGCCGGGGTATTCGAAGGAGGCGTCTTCCCAGGGAAGCGGGTAGCCCGGGATCCTAAGGTTCCCGACGCAGTAGGCGGCGGTCCCCGCCACGACGAGCCCGCCTCTTCCCGTCGCCTGCACGTCGCGGATCCTGCCTCCGGTGCCGGTTTCCGCGCCGGGGAAGGGAGCTACGCCGCTCGGGAAGTTGTGCGTCTCCGCCGTGAAGATCAGGTGGTATCTGACTGCCGTCTCTTTCAGCCGCGAGAAGCGGCCCGGGTTTTCGGGGATGATCGTCCTGATGCGGTATCCCCGGATTGCGCTCGAGTTGTCCCGGAAAGCGATCATGCTGTTTGAAGGATTCGCCTGCAGCGGGGCCTTGACGATCCTCATGAGGGTGTCCGGGATCTCTTCCCCGTCAACGATCAGTTTTCCCTTGAAGAACCAGTGCCGGGAATGTTCGCTGTTCGACTGGCTCAGATCGAAGCATTCGACGCTGGTCGGGTTCCTCTTAAGGTCGTTGACGAAAAGATCGTGGTAGTACTCGAGGTCCCAGTCGTCGAGCCCGAGTCCGAGGGAAACGTTGATCTTCGCGAGCGCAGGGATCCCTTCTTCCATCAGGGGAACCGTGAACACGGGTTCGGGGCGTATCCCGGTTTTGAACGATGTCAATGTCTTCGGGTACGGGCATTCCGTCATCCGGTCGTGAACTTCGGGCAGGAATTTCCCTGCGTGACCCTTGCCCGGCTTACCTTCAGCCTCGAGCCGATACCTTCTGGACCTCTCGATCCTGACGATTTTTTTCAGGCCGCAGGCGTGGCATATGGAGACGGCGTTCGTCGACCATGCCGTCGTGAAGTTCATTCGCGGCCCGACTTCCAGGACGCCGTCGCGGGCCATGGAGCCTGACGAGGAGAAGTTTTCCGGTTCGAACGTCTCCGCCAGCAACCATGACAGGGTGTCGAGTTCCTTTCGGGAAAGCGGCGCGGTCGTCTCGACGTTGAAGCAGAACTCCGTGTCTAAATCGCGGATCCCCGGAAAGACCTTCTTCCTCGCGACGGAAAGGAGATGCTCCTTCTTCGTCCGTGAGAGCGCAGGCGTTCTGTAGAAGTGGAGTAATCTCATCGGTTCGGGGAAACGTGTCTCATCGAAGAACTAATCGTAGCACATATCCAGTGATTGAAAACCTCATGGAATCGCGTAAGCCGCAGGGGTCCTTCCGGGCTCGGCACGCCTCGCGGGGCACCCCGCCTCGGCGGCTCGCCCCCACCACCCAGCTTGGGTTTATGCGCTTCCGTGAGGTTTTCAATAGGTCGGATCCGTGCCCGTATGGCACGGATGACTTTGTCGCCGTGCCATTATGGCGCGGTTGCGGTGTGCCGATTTGTGATCCCGGAATTACCGGACAGAAAATATCCAAAACAAATCAGCCGGTTATAGATTCGTTAGCCCGGGTATGGGGGTGGCACGGATGTTGGAGTGTGCTCAGGGCGGAGGCGAAAGATGGGGACGCACAGGGTGGTGCTCATAACGGACACGGGCGCGGACGATTTCGGCACCATGAGATCGCTGCTCGGCGCGTTGTCCGAAGCGGGAGCGATGACGGAGTTGTTCACCGACGGGTCCGCGGGACTCAGGAGCGCCATCCGTGGTGGAACCGACCTGCTGGTGGTCGATCTCGACACCCCGTCGCTGGGTGGCCTGGAGGCGATGATCGAGATCGGGCGGATCGCGTCGCGCATACCGGTGCTTCTGCTCGGCGCGGAGGACAGCCGGTCCCGCAGGATGTGGGCGGTCGGGGCGGGCGTCACGAGCTACGTCACAAAACCGTGCGACGGACAGGTTCTGTTGCGGTTCATCGCGAAAGTGCTTAGAGAAGCCTGAAACACAAATAATCATTTTCGGGAAGGAGCGAAGGACAATGGCGAAAATCATCGGGATCGACCTCGGGACGACGAATTCGGTCGTGGCCGTCATGGAAGGCGGGGAGCCCAAGGTCATCATCAACGAGGAAGGAAGCCGCCTCACGCCGTCGGTGGTGGCCTTCGGAAAAGGGGGCGAGATCCTCGTCGGCCAGGTGGCGAAACGCCAGGCGGTCCTGAATGCCGAAAACACCGTCTTTTCCATCAAGCGGTTCATGGGCCGCAGGTACGAGGAGGTAAACGAGGAGATGAAGCTCGTTCCCTACAAGGTGATTCGCGGCTCCAGCCAGGATGCGCGCGTGTCCGCCGACGGGAAGGAGTATACCCCGCCGCAGATCTCCGCGATGGTGCTCGGCAAGCTGAAGAAAGCGGCGGAGACGTACCTCGGCGAGGAGGTGAAGAAGGCCGTCATCACGGTGCCCGCCTACTTCAACGATTCCCAGCGGCAGGCGACCAAGGACGCGGGGACGATCGCGGGACTGGAAGTGCTTCGGATCATCAACGAGCCGACGGCGGCCGCTCTCGCCTACGGTCTCGACAAGAAGAAGAACGAGCTGATCGCGGTGTTCGACTTCGGCGGCGGCACATTCGACATTTCCATCCTCGAGGTCGGCGACAACGTGGTCGAGGTGAAGGCCACCAACGGGGACACGCACCTGGGCGGCGATAATATCGACCAGCGGATCATCGAGTGGATCGTTTCGGAGTTCAAGAGGGACCAGGGGATCGACCTTTCGAAGGACCGCACCGCGTTGCAACGCCTGAAGGAGGCCTCGGAGAAGGCGAAGATCGAGCTGTCATCGGTGCTGGAGACCGAGATCAGCCTCCCGTTCGTCACCGCAGACGCCACCGGGCCGAAACACCTGCAGCTCAAGCTCACCCGCGCGCGGTTCGAGCAGATGGTTCAGGACATCCTGGACAGGGCGCTCAAGCCCTGCGAGATGGCGATACGCGATGCGGGGATCGCCGTGAACAAGATCGACGAGGTCGTGCTGGTCGGAGGCTCCACGCGGATACCGAAGGTCGTGCAGATGGTGAAGAGTTTCTTCGGGAGGGACCCGCACCAGGGGGTCAACCCTGATGAAGTCGTCGCCGCGGGCGCAGCGGTGCAGGCCGGTGTCCTCGGCGGCGAGGTGAAGGACATCCTGCTGCTTGACGTGACCCCTCTTTCGCTGGGGATAGAAACGCTGGGCGGCGTCATGACGAAGCTCATCGACCGGAACACGACGATCCCGGTCCGCAAGAGCGAATTCTTCACCACAGCGGCTGACGGGCAGACGAGCGTGGAAGTCCACGTCCTTCAGGGCGAGCGGGAGATGGCCGCCGCCAATCGGACCCTGGGCAGGTTCCACCTTGAGGGGATTCCGGCAGCGCCGCGCGGCATCCCGAAGATCGAGGTGACTTTCGACATCGACGCCAACGGCATCCTGCACGTCAACGCCAAGGACACCGCCACGGGAAAGGAGCAGAAGATCACGATCACCGCTTCCACCGGTCTGAACAAGGAGGACATCGACAAGATGGTCAAGGAGGCCGAATCGCATTCCGAGGAAGACAGGAAACGGAAAGCTGTGATCGAGGCCAGGAACCATCTCGATTCCCTGATATACAACACGGAGAAGACGATCGGGGAGAACAAGGAAAAATTGCCGGCCGAGGTGGTTTCGAAGGTCGAGGCCGCAGTGGCGGAGGCGAAGGAGTCGCTCAAATCCGAGGATGCGGCGGCGCTGAACGCCGCTTCGGAAAAACTGATGAAAGAGGCCCACGCCATGGCGGAAAAGCTCTACCAGGCGGCATCCTCCGCTCCTCCTCCGGGAGGCGGGACGCCGCCGGAGGACGCAGGCGGGAAGAAGGGGCCCGAAGGCGACGTGGTGGAAGCGGAGTACGAAGACCCGGGCAAGAAGTAAGGCCCGTAATAATCATCGATTCGGCCGGCGAACAGCCGTGAGGAAGGAGGATACGACATGGCGATCGTGCGTTGGTGGGACCCCTTGAGGGACCTCTCCGGCATCCAGGACAAGATGAACCAGCTCTTCGAGGATACGTTCTCCCGAACCCGCGGGCGCGAAGAGGCGCTCGGGAAAGGGATGTGGACGCCCGCCGTGGACATCTTCGAGACGGAAGAGGCCGTCATGGTGAAGGCGGAAATCCCCGGCTTGGAGAGGGACCAGATCGCGGTCGAGGTCAAGGACGGCATCCTGACCCTGCACGGCGAGCGCAAGTTCGAGAAGGAGGTCAAGGAGGAGAACTACCACCGCATCGAGCGGTCCTACGGCACGTTCCATCGCTCCTTTTCACTCCCCTCGTCCGTCGAGCAGGACAGGATCAGCGCGAAATTCAAGGACGGGGTCCTCGAGGTGACCTTGCCCAAAAAGGAACGTGCCAAGCCCAAGCAGATCAAGGTGGATGTGAAGTAGGAAGATGGATCCGAAGAAAAACTATTACGAGGTCCTCGGACTGCCGGAAAGCGCGAAGGACGAGGATATCAAGAAGGCATTCCGGCGCCTGGCGAAGAAATATCACCCGGACGTCAACCCGGGGGACAAGACGGCGGAGTCCAGGTTCAAGGAGATAAACGAGGCGAACGAAGTCTTAAGCGACCGGAAGAAGCGGGGAGAGTACGACGCCTTGCGGAAGAGCGTTTTTTCCGGGGGGCGCGGCGGCCCGTTCGGGTGGCAAGGGGGCTTCGACTTCAAGCCGGGAGGGCGGGTCCATCACGCCGAGACGGTCGATTTCGACGAGATTCTCGGGGACATCCTCCGCGGCGCCGGCGCCGGTTTTTCCGCGGAGGGGGTCCAGGGGCGTGACATACATCTGGAATTGCCCGTTGAATTCCTGGATATGGCTCACGGAGCGGTACGTGAAATCCGTTACGGGCGGGCACGCCCATGCGCGGCGTGCGGAGGGTCGGGACAGTCCGGGCGGAGAGGCTGCGCAAGCTGCTACGGCTCGGGAACGAAGGAAGCGGAGGAAAGGATAAAGGTAAAGATCCCGGCCGGAGCGCAGGACGGTTCGAAGATCCGCGCGGCGGGGAAAGGCGAGGAAAAGCCGGGGCCGGGCATGAACGGCGACCTCGTGATCACGCTCAGGATGATCCCTCACCCCTATTTCCGGAGGGAAGGAAACGACGTCCTCCTGGACGTCCCGATCCACTACTCGGAAGCGGTGAAAGGAGCGAAGATCCAGATACCGACGATCGACGGTCCGGTGACGGTCTCGATCCCTCCCGGGTCCGGTAGCGGCCGGAAACTTCGGCTCAAGGGGAAGGGGATCCTCGCTCCCGGGACGACGTCGCGTGGAGACCAGTACGTTATATTGCAGGTTGCGGTGCCGGCATTACACACGGCGGAATTGCTCGATCTGGTGGACCGGATCAAGGCCTTCGAGGATCCTGATTTGAGGAGCGGCTGGAACTGATTGGACTATAATGATGTCGGTATTTACGGAGCGTTGACGGCATCTAACGTTGTGAAGAAGGAGAAAACGAAAACGATGAGCAACACGCTGAAGACAGGATTGCTGCTGGCGGTATTGACCGCACTGTTCCTTCTCATCGGCGATGCCATGGGAGGGCAGAGCGGCATGGTTATGGCCTTCGTGCTGGCCGTGCTGATGAATTTCGGAGCGTATTGGTTCTCCGACAGGATCGTACTGCGCATGTACCGGGCGCGGGAGGTTTCCGAGGCGGAAGCCGGGTACCTGCACGGGATCGTCCGGCGCTTGAGCCTCGCCGCCGGCCTGCCCATGCCCAAGGTTTACATAATTCCTACGGATTCACCCAACGCGTTCGCAACCGGCCGGGACCCGCAGCACGCGGCGGTGGCTGTCACGGAAGGCATCCTCAGGATGCTTTCGCCCGACGAACTGGAAGGCGTGCTGGCGCACGAACTTGCCCACGTCCGGAACCGGGACATCCTCGTCGGAACGATCGCGGCGACTCTGGCCGGCGCCGTGATGATGCTCGCACGGTTCGCGCAGTTCGCCGCGATCTTCGGCGGAGCCGGCCGCGACCGGGACGACGACCGCGGAGGAGTGCTGGGGATGCTGTTCATGGCGATCGTGGCGCCGCTCGGAGCGATGCTCATCCAGATGGCCGTCTCCCGTTCGCGGGAGTTCCTGGCGGACGAGACCGGCGCGAAGATCTGCGGGAAACCTCTGTCGCTGGCGCTCGCGCTGGAAAAGATATCGGGCGTCAACCGGCAGGTCCCGATGGAAGCGACGCCGGCGACCGCCCACATGTTCATCGTCAGCCCCTTGACGGGCGGCGGTCTGCTTTCCCTTTTCAGCACGCATCCGCCGGTGGAAAAGCGTGTGGAACGGCTGCGGTCCATGGCGGCGGCGCGATGACCGCTGCGCGGGAGGAGTAACGTATCACCATGATGGAAATATCGTTCTACCGGGAAAAACTGTCCGAATCCGGGCATCGCGTGCTGAACGCGTCGATAGAGGAATCGCAGCGGCGGCATCACTATTACCTGGGGCTCGAACACCTGTTCATCGCCTTCGCGGAGCAGGAAAAACCGTTGTTCCGCGAGCTCATGAACACGATCGGCCTGAACGTGGAGGCGGTGCTCTATTCGGTGAACGAGCACCTGAACATATCGCGCCAGTACCTCGGTGTGGGGTTGAAGGTCCCCCCGGCGACGAAGCAGGTCTTCCGCGTCGCGTGGGAAACGGCGCAGCGGAACCGCCGCGCCCAGATCGACGCGTCGGATCTCTTCCTGGGGATTTTCCACGAGATCCACTCGATTCCCGCGCGCATCCTCAAGTCCTACGGCGTGGACCCCGCACTCGCCCTTTCCCGTTTCGCGTCGCAACTGCGCACGCGGGAAGAGAAGGTCGAGGAGTTCCGCAAGCGGTACGAACTCCCGGCGAATCTCCGGACCTTCGGCGTGAACCTGAACCTGCTCGCCCGTGAAGGGAAGATCCCGCCGATCATAGGGCGCGAGCGGGAGATAGACCAGATAATCGAGTACCTCTGCCACAAGGACCGGAGCAATTCGGTGATGATCATCGGCGACCCGGGCGTGGGGAAGACCGCGGTCGCGGAAGGGCTGGCGATGCGGCTGGAGTACGAGCCGCACAGGGTGCCCGAGCGGCTGCGGGAGAGCCAGATCGTTAACCTCCAGATGAACACCGTGGTCGCGGGAACCGTCTTCCGGGGTATGTTCGAGGACCGGATCGAAAAGGTGATCGCGGAGGTCCGCGAGAGGAAGAACATTATCCTGTTCGTCGACGAGGCGCACACGCTGATCGGGGCCGGGTCCGCGATGGGGGTCCCCTCCGACGCGGCGAACATCTTCAAGTCCAGCCTGGCCCGTGGAGAAGTGCAGATCATCGGGGCCACTACGGTCACCGAATACAAGGAGATCATCCAGGAGGACGAGGCGCTGGCCCGCCGGTTCCGTGTGGTGAAGATCGAGGAGCCTACGATCGACGAGACCAGGGAGATCCTTTTCGGGCTCAAGCCCCGGCTCGAGGTCAACTACGGCGTGGAGATCCGGGACGATGCCATAGACCTGGCGCTCTCGATGTCCGACCGGTACGCGCGTTCACTCCGGCTGCCCGACAAGGTGATCAACTGGATCGACACGGCGTGCGTCCGCGTCGAGATCCGCGGCGGGGAGGAGAAGGTCGTAGGCCCCAGGGACGTCCTCGGGGTCATCTCCGACGAGACGAGGACGCCGGTCGATATCGTGCAGAGGGACGTCGTCGACCGATTCCGCGACATCGAAGAGAAGATCGCGCGGCGGCTGGTCGGCCAGAAGGAGGCGATCGCGGCCGTGGCGAAGGCGCTGCGGCTCAACAAGGGACCACTGAAGGCGAATCTCTTCAGACCCGACGGCGTGCTGCTTTTCCTGGGGCCCACCGGCGTGGGGAAGACGGAGATGGCGAAGGCGCTGGCGGAGTACCTTTTCGGCGACGAGCGCCACATGGTGCGGGTCGACATGTCGGAATACCGGGACGGGGCGCTGGCGGTGGACAAGCTGATCGGCATGCCCCGGGGAATCGTCGGATCTGAGCGGGGAGGAATCCTCACGAACCAGGTGCGGGACAACCCCTATACCGTTGTGCTGCTGGACGAGATCGAGAAGGCCGATTCCCACGTACACAACCTTTTCCTGCAGGTGTTCGACGAGGGATGGCTCACGGACGGGCGCGGCAAGAAGGTCTACTTCTCCGACGCGATCATCGTCATGACGAGCAACCTGGGGGCGGAGGAGCTTGCGAAGCTCACCCGTCCGCTGGGGTTTGCCGACGGTGCGGAAAATTTCGAGCCGATCCGCAAGGGGGTCGTAAAGGCGGTCGAGAACCGGTTCAGCCCCGAGTTCATCAACCGGCTCGACGAGGTGATAGTCTTCTCTCCGCTTTCCATGGATGAGGTAAGGACCATCGCCGCGCTGTACCTCGACCAGATCCGGAAAACGATGGCCCGCGAAGGGAAGGCTCTGTCCGTGAGCGACGCCGCGCTCTCGGCGCTGGCGCGCGCCGGGTTCAGCGTGAAGTACGGAGCGCGGTTCCTCAAGCGGCACATCGACGAGAAAGTGAAGATGCCCGTAACGCTGCATTGGAAGGAATCCGACCAGTTCTTCGTCGAGGAAGCCGGCGGCGAGGTGATCGTCATCACGCAAAAGGTGCCCATCTGATGGAAGAGGAAAAGAAGGGTTTCAAGGTCGTCGACAAGCGCGGCTTGGAGAAGGAAGAGAGGGAAACACCCGCGGCGTCTCCTTCTCCGCCTCCGCAGCAGCCGGAGCCGCCGAAGGAAACCGGGAACCGGCCCGGGCCTCAGGATGTCAAAGGGGAAGAAAGCCCCGGTGCAGAGCCGTCTTCCATCGGTGGCCCCCAGTTCCTGGATCTTGTCGGCATGCTGCAGTTCGGTGCGATGGCCAACATGGGGATGATCCGGTCCTCCGAGGGCAAGCGTTCGCCCGTCAACCTGCCTGCCGCCAAGGATTCGATAGACCTTCTTTCGGTCCTCCAGGAGAAGACGAAGGGGAACCTCACGGAAGAGGAAACCGGAATCCTTTCGGAGGGACTGTACCATCTCCGGATGGGTTACCTGGAACTGATGAAGGCGGGGCAGGAAAAAGGAGGAAAGGGAAAGTGAAATTGAAGGAGATGAACAAGGGACGTCTCGCGGTGCTGCTGCTCGCCGCGGTAGCCGTTGGGGTCGTGATCTCGGCCGCGCTGAACCTGTCTCCGATCAGCAACGCGCTGTTCCTGGGGGATAAGGACAAGAATCCCGCGGTTTCCTCCCCGGCCGGCTCCAGGCTGCTCCCGGTCGACATCCCTTCCATGTTCAAGGACGTTTCCCCGGCGGTGGTCAACATCAACACTACACAGGTGGTTCGGCTTAACCGTCCGCGGATGCGCTCCCCCTTCGGGCAGCAGGACCCCTACGACGATTTCTGGAACAATTTCTTCGGCAACATACCGAAGGAGCAGAAGCGGAAGAGCCTGGGATCGGGTTTCATCGTCTCGGAGGACGGGTACATCCTGACGAACGCCCACGTCGTGGAAAAGGCCGACGAGATCTCCGTCACGCTCCTCGACAAGGAAGAGTTCAAGGGCGAAGTGGTCGGGACCGATCCCAAGACCGACATCGCGCTGATAAAGATAAAATCCGGGAAAAAGCTTCCATTCGTCCACCTCGGCAATTCGGAGAAGCTGGAGATAGGGGAGTGGGTCCTTGCGATCGGGAACCCGTTCGGCCTGGGTCACACGGTCACGGCGGGGATCGTGAGCGCCAAGGGAAGGATCATAGGATCCGGACCGTACGACGATTTCATCCAGACCGACGCGTCGATCAATCCGGGGAACTCGGGAGGCCCCCTGTTCAACCTGAAAGGCGAAGTGGTGGGGATCAACACGGCGATCATCCAGGGAGGACAGGGGATCGGATTCGCTACCCCCATCCATCTTGCGAAGTCGGTCCTCGGCCAACTTAAGGAGAAGGGCAAGGTCACCCGCGGGTGGCTTGGCGTCTACATACAAAAGCTCACTCCCGATATGGCGGAGTCCCTTTCCGTCCCCGGAAAGAAAGGGGCGGTGGTGGCCGACGTGACCAAGGACGGGCCTGCCGAGAAGGCGGGGCTCCGGTCGGGGGACGTGATCGTGGCGTTCAACGGGAAGTCCGTTTCCGACGAGCACGAGCTTCCCCAGATCGTCGCTACCACACGGCCCGGCCAGAAGGTCGATGTCAAAGTGATCCGCGACGGCAAGGAGATGACCATACCCGTGACCATCGCGGAGATGGAAGGGGAGCCGCGCCGGCGCGCGGGAGGCGGACCGGACCTCACGAAGGGGCTTGGGCTGACGGTGCAGGACATCACCGCAGAGATCGCAAGGCACATGGAGCTCGAAAACCGCAAAGGCGTGATCGTCAGCGCCGTGGAGCCCGGAAGCCCGGCGGACGACGCAGGCTTCCAGGACGGCGACATCGTCCGGCAGATCAACCGGCAGCCGGTGCCCAACACCGCCGAGTTCCAGAAACAGCTGAAAAAGGTCAAGAGCGCGAAAACCGTCCTGTTCCTAGTGGAGCGCGGCGACGCCCGGATCTTCCTGGCGGTGAAGAACAAATAGTCGGATGATTTCCCTCGACAAGCTCACCGTCAAGTCCCAGGAGGCGCTCCAGGACGCGGTGCGGCTCGCATCGGAGCGCGGGCACGCGGAAGTCGCTCCCGAGCACTTCTTCGCGGCGCTTCTCCGGCAGGAGGGAGGAGTCGCGCACGACCTCTTCGCCCGTACCGGCATTTCGCTCACGCAGCTCCAGGCGGATGCGAACGCCCTCGTCGCAGCATTGCCGAAAGTGTCCGGCGCGGTGTCGCGGGGACTCTCCCCCCGGCTGGAGCCGATTTTCTCGCGCGCGCTTTCCGAAGCCGACGCCTTCAGGGACGAGTACCTTTCCGCGGAGCACTTTCTCCTGGCGTTCACGTCCGAACCGGGGAAGGCGGCCGACCTTCTGCGCAAGCACGGAGCCACCCGCGAATCGCTCCTTTCCGCCCTGACCGCGATCCGCGGCACCCAGAGGATCACCGACGAGAATCCGGAAGACAAGTATCAGGCGCTCGACAAGTATTGCCGCGACCTGACGGAGATGGCCCGGCGCGACAAGCTCGACCCGGTGGTCGGGAGGGATGACGAGGTCCGGAGGGTGATCCAGGTGCTTTCGCGCCGCACGAAGAACAACCCGGTACTGATCGGCGAGCCGGGCGTGGGGAAAACGGCGATCGTGGAAGGGCTGGCCCAACGCATCGTGACAGGAGACGTGCCGGCGGGATTGAAGGAGAAACGGGTGCTTTCCCTCGACATGGGCGCGCTGATCGCCGGGGCGAAGTACCGCGGGGAGTTCGAGGACCGGCTCAAGGCGGTGCTCAAGGAGATCAGCGCCGCCGAGGGCCGCGTGATCCTCTTCATCGACGAAATGCACACCCTGGTCGGAGCGGGGAAGGCGGAAGGCGCGCTGGATGCCTCGAACATGCTCAAGCCCGCCCTGGCGCGCGGAGAGCTTCGGTGCGTAGGCGCTACGACCTTCGACGAATACCGGAAGCACATGGAGAAGGACGCGGCGCTGGAGCGGCGTTTCCAGCCGGTGCGCGTGGAAGAGCCCACGGTGGAGGACACGATCGCGATCCTTCGCGGGTTGAAGGAACGGTATGAGGTGCATCACGGGGTTCGTATCAAGGACACCGCCCTGGTTGCGGCCGCGACGCTGTCCCACCGGTACATCACGGACCGGTTCCTTCCCGACAAGGCCATCGATCTCATGGACGAAGCCATGTCCCGCCTGCGTATAGAGATAGACTCCGTCCCAACGGAGATCGACGAGGTCAAGCGCCGGAAGACCCAGCTCGAAATGGAGAAGCTCGCGCTTTCCAAGGAGACCGACGAGCCCTCCCGGGAGCGGCTTGCGCGCCTCGAGGAGGAGCTTTCGTCCCTTTCCGCGCGGGAGGCCCGCGACCTCGCCCTGTGGGAAGAGGAGAAGAAGTCGATCGCCCGGGGAAGGACCGTCAAGGAGCGGATCGAGCAGGCACGTTCCGAAATGCAGTGGGCGGAGCGGGAGGGGAACCTGGAAAAGGCGTCCGAGCTTAAATACGGGACGATCCCCGCTCTCCAGCGGGATGCCGAGTCGCTCGCGAATGCCTCTCCCCCAGGAGGGCAGGGGGGCAGGCTGCTCAAGGAAGAGGTGGACGAGGAGGACATCGCCCGGATCGTATCCAGGTGGACGGGAATCCCCGTATCGCGGCTTGTCGAAGGCGAAGTGCAGAAGCTTCTCCGGATGGAGGAGAGACTGGGCGCACGTGTAGTGGGACAGGAGGAAGCCGTCCGGCTCGTGTCGAACGCAGTCCGCCGTGCGAAATCCGGCCTGAAGGACCCCCGCCGCCCCATCGGTTCGTTCCTGTTCCTCGGGCCTACCGGCGTCGGGAAGACCGAGCTGGCGAAGGCGCTTGCGCAGTTCCTGTTCGACGACGAGGCCGCCATGGTCCGTCTCGACATGTCGGAATACATGGAAAAACATTCGGTCGCCCGGATGATCGGGGCTCCCCCCGGGTATGTCGGGTACGAGGAAGGGGGGGCGCTGACGGAGGCTGTCCGCCGAAAGCCTTACACGGTCGTTCTTTTCGACGAGGTGGAGAAAGCGCACCCGGACGTCTTCAATGTGCTTCTCCAGATCCTCGAAGACGGGCGGCTTACCGACGGGAAGGGCAGGACGGTGGACTTTCGTAACGCCGTTGCTGTCCTCACGTCCAATATCGGTTCTTCCTGGATCCAGGAGATGGCTGGAAAAGGGGAAAAGGCCGTCCGAGACAGGGTCATGGAGGAGCTTCGGCGGGTATTCCGCCCCGAGTTCCTGAACCGGCTGGACGAAATCATTATTTTCAACGCCCTGGGGAAAGAGCAGCTCGCCGCCATCGTCGATCTCATGATGCGCGAGCTCAACTCACGGCTGGATGATCGGAATATCAGCGTGACGTTGACTGGAAAGGCCAGGGAACGCATAGCGGAGATCGGGTACGATCCGGCTTATGGAGCAAGGCCCCTGCGGAGGGCCATACAAAAGCACATCCAGGATCCCCTCGCCCTTTCTATTCTATCGGGAAATTTCAGGGAAGGGGACGCCGTGGTAGTCGACGCGGACGCGCATTCCGGCTTGCTATTCAGGAAGAAGGAGTGAGTTCCTCGTTCATTATGTTCGAAACCCATTGATATTCTTGCCGTTTTTTTACGCCAAAATATTGGCCTTGTCCCTTCGCCATCGCTTGACAAACCGGAAGGAGGGGAGTAACCTCAAATAAAAACATCGTTTGATATGAGTGCATCGTGACCGCTCCCACATGTTTATCCATCCTCGCTCCTGCAAAATTGAACATTTCCCTCAAAGTTTTCGGCCGACGCGCCGACGGATTACATCACATCCGCTCGGTAATGGTCCCCGTTTCCCTCTACGACGAGGTAACGGTGGAAGAGGCCGATTCCGGAATTCATGTAACGACCGACGACCCGTCGATTCCCGGCGGGGATTCGAACACTTGTTACAGGGCGGCTGCGCTGTACATGGAATGGGCAGGGACGCCGAAAGGGGTCCGCATACATGTGCGGAAAGGGATTCCTTCCGAGGCAGGTCTTGGGGGCGGGAGCTCGGACGCGGCAGCAACGCTCAAGGGGATGATGGCGGTTACCGGGCGCGTCCCCTCAGGGGATACGCTGCTCGGTCTGGCCGGAAGAACGGGAGCGGATGTCCCTTTTTTCACCTTGAACATGCCGGCGCTGGCGGAGGGTTTCGGGGAACGGCTGACCCCGGTGGATTGGAGCGTGCCGTTCTTCACATTGATAGTGAAGCCGCCCTTCGGGCTTTCGACGAGGGAGGGGTACGAGCGGCTGCGGCGCGGGGCGGGCGATCCTCCCGGAAAGGCGGATATACCTGCCTTTTCATGCTGGGAGGACGTGATTTGCGCAGTCACCAACGATTTCGAGTCCGCGTGGGATATCATGCATCCGGAGATAGGAGCGATCAAGGGGGAGCTCCTGTCGGCGGGTGCGAGAGCGGCGGGGCTCTCCGGAAGCGGATCGGCTGTATTCGGATTGTTCGATAGCGCGGAAGCTGCGCATCGCGCGCGGGGGATGCTTTCGCGAGACGACGGGCGGAGGCTGTTCGTCGCCCGCAACATCTGAGAAGGAAGGAAGGGGGGGAAGATGGAAATCACGGAGGTTAAGGTTTACCCGGTTTCGGACAACGAAAAACTCAAGGGGTACGCGACGATCATCTTCGACAACTGCTTCGTGGTGCGGGACCTGAAGATAATCGACGGCAATAGCGGCCTGTTCGTCGCGATGCCCAGCAAGAAGAAGAAGGACGGCACGTACCGGGACACGGCCCATCCTCTCAATACCGAGACCCGTGACATGATCGAGGGGGCGGTCCTGACGGAATACGATGCCGAACTGCGCAAACTTGACGGCATGGCGGCCGCCCGATAAGATTCACGAAGTTGTTGGGAGGTCGTCTAACGGCAGGACAGGGGCCTTTGGAGCCTCTAATGAAGGTTCGACCCCTTCCCTCCCAGCCAACTTCCATCTGCAATCAACCTGTAAAGTTCTTTAATCCGTTTCCGAAATGGTTAACATGGAACGATGTCCTGCAAGGATGAATCGTGCCCGGAATTCAAGGGGTTTCCAGTGGCCGTAGACGGTGTGGCCGAAAAGGCAGGTTCCGCTCCCATCGACATCGGCCCTGACACCCCGCATCCGGCAAAGCGCAAGACCAGGACCGAAACGCTTGCGAGGAAGTTCATCATCGCCTTTTCGGCGATGTTCGTCATCCCCCTGTTCATCGCGGTATATCTCTTCACCGAATATACCACCGGCTTGCCGAAGGATTCGGCCCAGATCACCGTCATCGTCATTTCCGTGTTGATCCTGGGAATGGCGGGGTTCTTCGTAACGCAGTCCGTGGTTCAGACTCTTCTGCGCGCGGCAAGGGACGCCGCGGCCATCGCCGAGGGGGACATCACACGGCGCCTGAGCACCGACGCCGCCACGGAAATCAGCGATCTCGCAAAGAATTTCAACCGCATCACCAGCCGGCTCCAGCACACCGTCGACAACCTCCAGACCTCCAAAAAGCAGATGCAGTCGCTTCTGTCGCAGGTTTGCGCCTCGGGCAGCAATCGGCGCGACATCACCGACATGTTCACCGTGTTTCTCAACACCCTTCTTTCCCTTACCGGCCTCGAAATCGGCGCCATCTTTCTCGTATCCCGGGCCGACAACCGCCTGAGGGTGCGTGTCTCCGTCGGGCTCCCCGATGAGATGAAATCCACCGTTATTCCGGCGGGGGAGGGGATCATCGGGTGGGTTGCCGCCAACGGACAATTGGTGACCACCTCCGAATCGATGCCGTGGCGGAAGACCGAGGCGCTCACCGAGTTCGAGAAAAGCATGCCGTGGTCCGTCCACGTCCCGATGATGGCAGGCGGAAAGGCCCGCGGCGTCATAAGCATCGGGCTGCGGAAGGGCGAGAAGGAGATTACGGGCGACGACCTCCAGATGATCCAGAACCTGGCGACCCAGGTTGCCGTCGCCATGGAAAACGCGGATCTGAAGGAAAAGATGGAGCGCACTTACGTCGAAACGGTGGCTGCGCTGGCGACCGCGGTGGAAGCGCGCGACAAATACACGAGGGGCCACTCCAAACGCGTCACCGAGTTCTCCGTCGAGATCGCGAGAAGGATGAAGCTGCCCGAGTGGTTCATCCGGGACGTCGAATCCGCGGCGCTGCTTCACGATATCGGCAAGATCGGCATCCCGGACCACATACTGCACAACACCGGGGCGCTGCCCCCGGACGGCGTAACGTTCGTCCTGGGCCACCCTATCGGGGGAGAAAACATCCTGAAGCCGGTCGGCTCGCTGGCGCGTCTCTGCCCCATCGTCCGGCACCACCATGAGCGATACGACGGAAAAGGGTACCCGGACTGCCTGAAAGGAGAGGAGATCCCGCTGGCGTCCCGCATCCTTGCCGTCGCCGACGCCTTCGATGCCATGATCTCCGCCCGCGCCTACAAGCCGACCCGGACACGGGAGGAGGCCATCGAGGAACTGATCCGTTGCAAGGAGACGCAGTTCGATCCCGAATGCGTGACCGCGTTCCTCTCCTATCTCGCCGAGAACCCCGAGGCCGGCCTCCTCGCTATCGCCTGACCTGCCCCGCTCACCGGGATTTCGTCAGTTTTTTGCCGGACAGGAAACAGTTTGCCCTCCGGCGGAATCGTACGGGAGCCGGTGCAGGCTCGATCGATTCTCGCGGGGAGGAAAATATGAACAGGATCGCGTATGTCGTGAAGGAGGAATGCATCAGTTGCGGAGTTTGCGTGGACACCGTGCCGACCGTGTTCCGCTTCGACGCGGACCAGAAAGCGGAAGTCTTCGACCCGGAGGGGGACACGGAAGCTTCAATACAGGAAGCGATGGACTTGTGTCCCGTCACTTGCATACACTGGAAGGAATGATCACCGCCTGGAATTCCATTGAATGAATTTCCCGCCGGCGCGTCCAAAAAAGGAGATGCGCGTATCGATCCGGCGGGGAGTCTGCCGTTTTCCATTGGTAGCCGTCCTTGCGTTGCTTGTCGCCGGGGGGTGCGGAGCCGCGAAGAGGGAAACGGTACGCCCGCCTTCGCCTTCGGTCGGGCCGAAGGTAGCCGTAGCGCCCATGGAAAACCGGAGCAATGACCTGGACGCCTCCGAGATAATCCGTTCCGCCTTTGCAGGCGAAATCGCCGGGAGGGGCTGGAACGTCGTTCCCGTCGAGGAAAGCGACCGCATGCTCAGGGAAAGCCTCGGAATCAGCTACGGGGGCCAATTGAGGTCCACCACGCCCGAAGAAGTGTGCGGGGCACTGGGAGTGGACGGCGTTTTCTACGGTGACGTTGAGGAGTGGAACAAAACGACGACCGGCATCTACAACAGCGTGTCCGTCGCGGCGGGGTTCCGGCTTTACCGCAGGGACGGCTCGCTGGCCTGGCAGGGCGCAGACCGGCAATTCAGGAAGAACGTGCCGCGCGGCGGAGGGAAGGAGATCGGCGCGGAGATCGTCGGTCATGCCATCGTCAACCTGCTGATGAACCCGATGACGCCGTACGGCAGGACGGTCGGAAGAAACATCGCCCACAAGCTTCCCGGCGGCGCGCTTCATGCTCCGCTTGCATCAGATAATACGATTCGGGGATCAGGCGTCGCCGGACAAACCGATCCCGCCGTCACAGGAGGAGTGAAATGAGGAACCGCCGTTCCGGGACGTGGTTGCTGGCTTTGTCGCTGCTGGTTGCCGGGTGTGCGACGTCGCCCCCCATAACTGGGCCTGCGGACCGCCCGTCCGCCCCGGCTGCATCTTCGGGGAGCCCGGCGTATGAAGCTCCCATTACGACGAAGGGGCCCAGGAAGAGGGTGGCCGTCATCAAATTCACCGACAAGAGCGCGTATGGCAGGGGGCGCCTTGGAGGGGCCGTTCAGGACATCCTGATCACGGAGCTTTCACGGTCGGGGCAATTCATACTGATATCACGCGGCTCCGACATGGAACTGGTTCTGGACGAGCAGGATCTCGCCGGGACCAACATGATCAAGAAGGGGACGGGCGCGAAGTCCGGCGAGATACTGGGCCTTAACGCTATCGTCACCGGAGCGGTCTCCCAGTTCGGCGTGAAGCAGAAATCGGCCACGTACCTGCTCGGCGCGAGCAAGGCCCAGACCGCCGAGGCGACGGTCGACGTCCGTCTCATCGACGCGACGACAGGCCAGGTGATCTACGCCGAAAGCGGGAGCGGCGTGTACGAAGAGAGCTCGACGCAGATCCTGGGAATGGGAGGGACGAAGGGGTACGACGAGACGATGGAGGGGAAAGCTCTCCGCGCCGCGGTATCGAAGTTCATCGATAACCTCATCCTGCGCATGGCGAAGATCGAGTGGAGCGGAAAAGTCGCTGCGGTGGATGGGGACGAAATCACCGTGAACGCCGGACGGAAGACGGGATTGGCGGTCGGCGACCGCCTGAAGGTGTTCGGAGAAGGCCGCGAAGTGATCGACCCCGACACGAAGGTCTCACTCGGACGGAAGCCGGGCAGGGAGAAAGGCCTGGTCACGGTTACGGATTTCTTCGGCGAGGATGCGGCGGTGTGCAGGCGCACGGCCGGAGAAGGATTCGCCGTCAACGACATCGTGAAGCTGGCGAGATAGGAGGCGCGGCATGAAGAAGCTCCTGGTGCCCGTAATCGGACTGTCGGCGGTCATCCTCCTCGCCGGATGCTTTCCCAAGGGGCAGATCTACGGGGTGGGGAACGAGGGGGGGCTGATATTCGCGGTGAACCCCCCCGACGCGGAGGTGCTGCTGGACGGCGTCATCCAGGGGAAGGCATCCGAGTTCACGGAGGAAAGGTTCCTGAAGGTGCCCGCCGGAACGCACGTGCTGGAGCTCAGGCTCGCAGGCTTCGAAACCCATCGCCGCGAGGTCTACGTTTCGAACTCGCTGCTTCGGATCGAGGCCGCCCTCATACACGCCGGTCCCGGAGTCGGCGGAAGGTAACCTCGCCCGGGAGGTGCCTTGCTACAGCCGGGCTCGGCACGCCTCGCGGGGCACCCCGTCTCGGCGGCTTGCCCGAGTTATTGCGGTGTGAGCATTTCGGGTGCACGTAGGGTTTGTCGACAAGAGAATGGCTATTTACGGTTCTTCCGTGTGCCGTCCCACCACGCCTTGAGGCGCTCGGCGATCGTCTTCTCGTAACCTGCTTCGGAAGGCTCGTAGTACTTGCGGGGGCCGAGCGTTTCGGGGAAGTAGTTCTCCGGGATGAAGGCGTCGGCGAAGTCGTGCGGATATCGATATTTCTCCCCGTATCCGAGCTCCTTCATCAGCCTTGTGGGTGCGTTCCGCAGGTGCAGCGGGACCGGGTGGCTGCCGGCGTTCTCCGCGTCCTTCATCGCCCGTCCGAACGCAGTGTATATCCTGTTGCTCTTCGGCGCCGTGGCCAGATATACGGCCGCCTGCGCGAGGGCCAGCTCTCCTTCCGGGCTCCCCATTGTGCGATATGCCTCCGCCGCGGCAAGAGTCAGCTGCAGGGCTCCCGGCGCCGCGTTGCCGATATCCTCCGAGGCGAACCGGATCATCCTGCGCGCAATATAGAGCGGGTCCTCGCCGCCCGCCAGCATTCGGGCCAGCCAATAGAGCGACGCGTCGGGATCCGATCCCCTCAGGCTCTTGTGGAACGCCGAGATGAGATTGTAATGCTCTTCGCCGTCCTTGTCGTAGAGAAGCGCCTTCTTTCTCAGCGCCTCCTCTGCGACCGCCACGGTCACCTGTCCGAGGTTCCGGTGTTCCGCAATCGCGACAGCGGCCTCCAGCGCATTCAGAGCCACGCGCGCGTCCCCGTCGGATATTTCCGCTATATGCCGGAGCGCCTCGGGAGCAAGGAACGACGCGGTCTTTCGGAGCCCCCGTTCCCCATCGGTCAAGGCGCGCCTTGCGATGGTTTCCACCTGTGCGTGCGATAACGGAGTCAGGACGAGAACGCGGCACCGCGAGAGCAGCGCGTTTCGGATCTCGAACGACGGATTTTCCGTCGTGGTGCCGAAGAGCGTGACCGTGCCCTCTTCGACGAACGGCAGCAGCGCATCCTGCTGCGCCTTGTTGAAGCGGTGGATTTCGTCGATGAACAGGATGGCCGGGCGTTCCCCCGATCGCACGGTCCGTTTCAGCTCGGAAAGCGCGTCCTTTATTTCCTTGATCCCCGACAGGACTGCCGAATAAGGAAGGAAGACCGCGTCCGTCTCGCTCGCGATGATCCGGGCCAGAGTGGTTTTCCCCGAACCCGGCGGACCCCAGAAAACCAGTGAGGGGAGGGGACGGGCGGAAAGCACGGAGGAGAGGAACCTTCCCTCTCCCAGGATCTCCTCCTGCCCTTCGAACTCCGACAACGACCTTGGCCGCATCCTGTCGGCGAGCGGCGCGCGCGGCCGCTTCGGACCCGGGAAGAGGGATGTGGGAGGGCTTGAACGGCTCATGGGTCTTCCTATTCCTTTCCGACATATTATCCATCAAATTCCGCTTGTTCGGTACGGGGTATCGAAAACGATGCTTCTCGCCGAAATATGGAAATAAAGATATTCGCCGATCGGTCCGATAGGATCAGTACCGACGGGGCAGGAGGAACAAGGTCGTGTTTTCGAGCCAAACGGAATGGAAAGCGGCGGTCCTGGTGGGTGAAACATTGCTCGAAACGGTCCAGCGGCTGACATTGGTCGCCGAATACCGGGACGAGGACGCCCATTCGCACTGCCGGAGAGTGCGGCACTATACCGAATTTCTCGTGCGCCAATTGGGGATATCAGAGCCCGATTCGGGAATTATGATCTTTTCGAGCCCGATGCACGATATTGGAAAAGTCGGAACCCCGGACTCGATCCTGCTTAAGAGTGAAAAACTGACTCCGCAGGAATTCGATATCGTCAAAAAACATACGATCATCGGAGAGAAGATCCTGGGCGGATCGAACAATCCGTACCTCGAATCCGCTCAGAGATTCGCGTTGTATCACCATGAAAGGTGGGACGGCACAGGATACCCGTTCGGTCTGAAAGGCGAGGAGATCCCCATCGAGGGGAGGATAATGTACCTGATCGACAAGTACGACGCGCTCAGGAGCAGGCGCCCGTACAAGCCCCCTTTCCGGCACGAGGATGCCGTGCATGTCATTGCTAAAGGAAATTACATCACCAGGCCCGAGCATTTCGATCCGGATATCCTCGACGTCTTCCTCTCCTGCGAGAGGTCGTTCCAGGACATTTTCGACGCGCATCCGTACAACGCCTGAGCTAGCCCGCAAGTCTCCCGTCTTAATTGAAGGCGGAAAAATATTGCCTACAAGCATATGCATGGGTAAATTTATACCCATTTGGGATAATCGCTGCCAATCACTTAATCAATAATAACTGCTGAAAAGTTCATATTTAGTATATTCAATTGGCATTATTTAATGTTTTGCATCCTGGCTTGGTTATTGCTGCTACGTCCGGGGAGACGGGTCTTACGAATTTAAAAAAGACACCCGGGGGTTGGGCATGGGAAAGGCTTCAAGAATCGTTTCATGTCTCTCGATGTTGCTCGTACTCGCTTGCGGCAGCGCTTCGGCGGCCAATGTCGCTCTCAATTCGGATGTCACGCTGAGCGGAACGTTCTTCACGAACGGATGGGGCGGCGGTTGGGTCGTCGATAAATCCACCGTTGTCGACGGAAGGTTTCTCCCGAAGAACAACCGGTGGGATCAGGGCGCCGTGTGGTGGGATGCAAGGGGCGGCAACACGGGACAGTACATAACGATCGACCTGGGCGGATCGTATTCGATCTACAGCTTCATCGCGCAGGTCGACGACAACGACGCCTACAAGCTGGAATATTGGGACGATGGAAGCGGCTCCTGGAAAACGGCGTGGAATATTCCCAATTACAACTGGTACAACGGCGTCAACGTATGGGGGATGCAGACGCGCCCGAACCCCTTCAACGACAATGAGCAGTACCTGCTGCCCGCGTCGATCGTGACGAGCAAGCTCAAGCTCAGCGGCGACATGAACAACAGCGACCGGCTGTTTTCGGTATCGGAAATCCAGGCTTTCGGCGAGCCCGTTCCCGCGCCTGTGCCCGAGCCCGGCACTATGCTTCTGCTGGGGAGCGGACTGGTCGGACTTGCCGGATACGGAAGGAAGCGGACGGTCAGGAAGTAGCCCGCGGCGCGCACGACACGGCGAAAGGCGGGGTCCCGTCTAGCCCGCATTTCTCACCAGGCTTCTACTGCGGTGGCGGATACGGCCATGTCTCCACCACCTCGCTACGAACCCTGGTGAGAAATGCGGGCTAGATCCCGCCTTTCTCTTTTCCGGCCGATATATTATCCTAATGCGCGATGAAGTGCGTCGGGATCATTGCAAAACACACCGACCCCAGGGCGCCGAAAATCGTTTCCGAGCTCTGCGAGTGGCTTGCCGCCCGCGGGCGGAAGGTTGTGCTGGACCGTGAAACGGTCGCACTTGTCCGCCGCGGCGAGGCCGTCGTGCGCTCCAAGCTGCCGGATGCGTGCGACTTCCTCATAGTTCTCGGGGGAGACGGAACGCTCCTTTCCGCCGCCCGCGTCGTTGGAACCTCCGGAAAACCGATCCTCGGGGTGAATCTCGGAGCCCTCGGTTTCCTCACGGCGATCACACTCGACGAGCTCTTCCCGGTGCTCGAGAGGATCTTCTCCTACGATTTCGACTACGACGAACGGATGATGCTCGTGGCGCACGTCCACCGGATGGGCGAACGCGTGGCGAACTACACCGTGCTGAACGACGTCGTCATCAACAAGGGCGCGCTCGCGAAAATCATCGACATCGAGACGAGCGTCGGCGAGATGTACCTTTCAACCTTCAAGGCCGACGGGCTCATAATATCCACGCCGACCGGATCGACGGGGTATTCCCTCTCCGCGCAGGGGCCGATCGTCTACCCGATGCTCCGCACCATTCTGATCACTCCGATCTGCCCCCACACGCTGACGAACCGGCCGCTTGTCATCCCCGACGACATGGTGGTCAGGGCGGAACTTCGATCCCGGGAAGCCGACGTCTTCCTTACCCTCGACGGCCAGGTGGGATTCGGCCTCCGGGAATCGGACGTCGTGGAGGTGAAGAAGGCGGATGCCCCCCTTCGATTCTTCCGCTCTCCCTCCAAGGACTACTTCACCGTCCTTCGCACCAAGCTCAAGTGGGGAGAGCGTTGATACGTTCCTGCCCATGCTGATCGAGCTGTCCGTCCGAAACCTCGCCATCTTCGAAGACGTCCGCGTTCCATTCGGGCCGGGCCTGAACGTCGTCACCGGGGAAACGGGGGCCGGCAAGTCGATCCTGGTGGAGGCGATCCGCCTCGCGCTGGGAGAGAAAGCCGACCCGATGTCGGTGCGCGGTGGAGAGTCGGAGGCGGAAGCGGCGGCTCTCTTCGACCTTGCCGGCCGCGAGGATTTACGGGAAGCATGGGAGGAAGCCGGGTTCCCGTGGGAGGAAGAACTCGTTCTACGGAGGGTCATACCCGTCGAGGGAAGGAGCCGGGCCTACCTGAACGGACGGCCGGCGGCGCAGTCCGCTCTTGCATCGCTTGCGCCGCTCCTCGTGGAGATGGTGGGCCAGCACAGCGTTCCCTATCTTCTTTCACGGCCCGCGGCGCTGGCGTCGATCGACGATTTCTCCGGGACGGCGGCGAAAGCGCGTGAAGTGCGCCGCATGTTCCGCCGCGTATGCGCCCTGCGGCGGACGGCGGAGGAGACCGCCGCGAGGGGAGCGGGGGCCCGCGGGCGTATGGAGTCGCTGGACTTCGGGATGGAGGAGTTGTCCCGGGCGAAGCTCGTGACCGGAGAGGAGGAGGAGCTGGCCGCTGCGCACGCCTCTCTCAGGAACGCCGCCAGGATCCTCTCCGCGATTCGCGAAGCGGAAGGCGCGCTGTCTTCATCGGAACAGTCCGCAGCCGCATCGCTGTCCTTCGCGGCCGCGCGGATTCGGGAAGCCGCGTCCGCGGATCCGCGCCTCGCGGAGCTTGCGGAGCGCCTGCGCGCGGCGCAGGGAGAGGCCCAGGACCTCGCCCGGGAGCTGGTTTCACGCGCCGGAAAGATCACGGTGGATGCGGAGAGCCGGGAACGGATAGAGGAACGCCTCTCCGAAATCCGCCGCCTCAAGCGCAAGTACGGGAAGGAGGTCCCCGGTCTGATCGCCCACCTCGAGGAGCTTCGCGCAGAGCGCGCAGGGCTCGATTCCGCTCTCGATGAGGAGCGCACGGCGCGCGAAGCGCTGGCTGCGGAGGAGAAGGGGTGCGTCGCCGCCGCCGCAGAGCTGAGCCGGGAGCGGCATGCGGGTGCGAAGAAGATGGGGGAAGCGGTGGAAAAGGAGCTGTCCCGGGTCGCGCTCCGGGACGCGAAATTCCGGGCCGCGATGGTTTCGCGCGATCCCGGAGCCGCCTCTCTTTCCGCATCGGGGCTCGACGAGGGGGAACTGATGTTCTGCGCCAACCCTGGTCAGGAGCTCAGGCCCTTGTCGCACACCGCATCCGGCGGCGAGCTTTCGCGCGTGATGCTGGCCTTGCGGAATGCGTCATCCCGCGGCCGGACGGGGAGAACGATCGTTTTCGACGAAATAGACACGGGGATCGGCGGACGGGTCGCGGAGAGGGTGGGGGCCCGCCTGAAAGGCCTCGCGGGGTCGGCCCAGGTGATCTGCGTGACGCATATTCCCCAGGTCGCCGCTTTCGCGGGCAGCCACCTCCTCGTCAGCAAGTCCTCCGCCGTGGGAGCGGTCACCACCAGCGTGAAACCGCTCGCGAAACAGGATAGGATATTGGAGCTGGCGCGCATGATCTCCGGTTCGGAGGTCACGGGGGAGGCCAAAGCGCACGCGAAAGAACTGATAGAGAGGGCGGCGGGGGGATGATCCGGAAGGCAAGGATGGGGGATGTCAAGACGATCCAGAAACTGATCGCCGACTACGCGAGGAAGGGCGACATGCTGCCGCGGTCGCTAAGCGAGATATACGAGAACCTGCGGGACTACTTCGTTTGTGTGGAGGACGGCGACGAA
Source organism: Deltaproteobacteria bacterium (assembly GCA_016218975.1). Classification (NCBI taxonomy): domain Bacteria; kingdom Pseudomonadati; phylum Myxococcota; class Myxococcia; species Deltaproteobacteria bacterium. The sequence continues at coordinate 24,219 of JACRCO010000088.1, read as the reverse complement.
GTGATCGGTTCCGCGGCCGTACACATAATGTGGGAAGACCTGGCCGAGGTCCGTTCCCTCGCGGTGCGCGAAGACCGTATGGGACAGCGAGTGGGCACGCAGCTGGTCGAGGCATGCGTTTCGGAAGCCATCGTGCTGGGGATATCCAGGGTATTCGCCCTCACGTACAAGCCCGTGTTCTTCGAGAAGCTGGGATTCCGGCGGGTGGACAAGGCCGAGCTGCCTCACAAGATCTGGTCCGACTGCCTGAAGTGCTCCAAATTCCCCGATTGCGACGAAGTGGCCCTGGTGGCGGATTTTTCCGGAACGCGGAATGCCTGAGCTTACGTCCCTCTTCGGCCTCGTCGCGAGGGAGACTGCCCGGCGCGGCGGCGGAGCGGCGGAGTTGTGCGTCGTGCGGGAGCGCACGAGGCGTTACGATTCCCGCTCAGGCGGGATCGACTCCCTTTCCTTCTCGGACACCCTGTCCCTCGGCATTCGCGTTTTCCGGGACGGACGGATGGGGTTCTCCTACGGTTTCCGTGCAGGCGACGACGAGATCGTGAGGATGGTCGAGGCCGCCCTTTTCTCCGCGGCGTCGGCGGACCCCGATCCCGCCAACGGGCTGCCCGGCGGGGACGGCGGGTTCCCCGAGCTTTCCTTGCATGACCCGGAGTGCGAGGGCGTGGGAGAGCGCGAGAAGGCCGAATTCGCGGTTCGGATGGAGCGGGATGCCCTTTCCCGTGATCCGCGGATGAAGAGGGTTCGCACGGCGACACTCGTGGAGACGGTCGGGGAAACGGCGTTCCGGAATTCGGCGGGGCGCTTCGGGGCGGCGCGCGAGTCGCGGTACGCCGCATGGATCGAAGCGGTCGCCGAGGATGGCGCCGAGGGGCAGACGGGTTACGGATACGGGTTCTCCCGCAGGTTTTCGGGTCTGGATGCCGGAGACATCGCCGTCGAAGCCGCCGGAAAAGCTTTAAGGATGCTGGGTCCGCAGCGGTTGCAAACCGGCCGCTACGCTGCGATCCTCGAAAATGCCGTCGCTGCGGAACTGCTCGAAGTCCTTGCTCCTTCCTTTCTCGCTTCCAACGTGGTCAAGGGAAGGTCGATACTTTCGGGAAAGATCGGGAATACGGTCGCATCGGAAATAGTACATATCTGCGACGACCCACTGGATCCCTCCGGCAGCGGTGCGGCGAAGTTCGATGCCGAAGGGACGCCTTGCCGCCGGAACGTCCTTGTGCAGGGGGGAGTTCTGAGAGGATTTCTCGCGGATTCGTTCTGGGGGAAGAAGCTGGGAACCGGGACGACCGCCAGCCTCCGGAGGACGTCGCCCAAGGTTCCCCCCGCCGTGGGGATATCCAACCTGCGGATTTCGGCAGGCGACAGGACCCTTGCGGAGATGATGCGGAACCTGGGAACGGGAGTCCTGGTCACCGAGCTGCTGGGAATCCACACGGCCGACCCGGTTTCCGGGGATTTCTCGGTCGGGGCAGCCGGGATCCGCTTCGACGAGGGCGAGGAAAGGGAGCCGGTCCGTGGGTTCGCGGTTTCGGGAAACGTTCTCTCCCTCCTGTCGAAAGTGACGGATGCCGGCTCCGATTTCCGGTGGTTCGGGAACGCGGGCGCGCCGTCCCTGGCTATTTCCTGCATCGAAGTAGGAGGGGAATGAAGGTGGCGGTAGAGCCGCTGTTCATATTCGACCTGGACAACACGCTCTATCCGCCCGAAGTGAGCCTCTGGCGCATCGTCGATGAGCGCATCGAACGATACGTACAGGAAAAGCTGGGCGTGGAGCCGGACCAGGCCAGGCACGTGCGAAAGAGCTTTCTGAAGGAATTCGGGACCACGCTGCGGGGGTTGATGCATTACCACGGCGTGCCGCCGGGCGATTATCTCGAATTCGTGCACGATGTGCCGATACCGGATATCGTGCCGCAGCGGCCTGATCTGCGGCGGATGCTCTCCGGCCTTCCCGGCAGGAGGGTCGTGTTCACGAACGGTTCCGAATCGTATGCCCGGCGCGTTCTCGATGCTCTTGGCGTCGCGGACCAGATGGAAGGAATTTACGGGATCGAGTTCATGGAATATATCGCAAAGCCGTCGCCCTATCCGTATGCAAAACTTCTGAAGGTCACGGGAGCATCGGCCGCCGCGTCCCTTTTCTGCGAGGACGTCCGCGAGAACCTGCTTCCGGCCAGGGAGCTCGGCATGTTCACGGTCTGGGTGGGAGGCCGGGGAGAGGCATCTCCGGCCCATGCAATCGTGCGCGACGTTTGCGATCTTCCGGGAGTCCTTCACAGGTTCCTGGATCAAAATTTTTCGGGAGGATTTTGATGACGGAGGAAAGCGGGAAACGCAAGTACTGGAGGCGGCGCCCCCGGCGCAAGGCGGAAGGGGCGTCCGCGCCGTCCCAACCGGCGGACACGCAAGGGGGATCGTTGCCGGGGGATGGGGAACCCCCGGGGGGAGTTCCCCCGGCAGGGGAGGCCCTCGCCCACGGCGAGCCGGCTGATGGCGGCTCCGGAGAGGAGCAGGGGGCTGCACCCACGCCGGAAATACTTGAAGTGGAGAGGAAGATTGCGGCATCTCCAGGCGAGAGAGGCCGCCGACGCAGGTCCCGCCGCCGGAAAGGAAAGGGGCAGCCGGCGCCGCAGGAAACCTCGCCCGGAGGCGACGTAACGCCTCCGACCGGGACATTCCCGGCGCCCGGCGAAGCGACGCACGAGGAAGTCGCTTCCGTGGCGGCGGAAGCTCTGCCGGTGTCCGCGCAGGAAGATTCGCAGGAGATACCGCAGGAAGCGGCCGCCGTTACTCCTCCCGCCGCCGATGCGGCGCAGGGAGAATCGGCGGACATACCGAGAAAAGGCCGCCGCAGGGGCCGCCGCAGGGGACGGCGCAGGGGGAAAGGGCTTGCGCAGCCGCAGGCGGTTGAATCGGTCGCCGCGGAAGCCCCCGCGCGGGAGGAATTCGACGGCGGGGCGGAAGGCACCTCCTCGGATGACCCCGGCGTCCGCGAGACGGCGGAAGCGGGCGAGTGGAGCGATGAAGCGGAGGCGGAAGCGGAAACCGGCGCGGAAGAGGAAGAGACCGCCGCCGAACCCGGCAAAGGCCCCCGAAAGGTGATGCTGATCGACGGCCTCCACCCGGAGGAAATCCGTGTGGCGATCGTAAGCGACGGGGACCTCGATTACTTCGAGGTGGAGAACCAGCGGCGTAAAGCCTTCAAGGGAAACATCTACAAGGGGAAGGTGGTCAACGTCGCCCAGGCGATCGAGGCCGCGTTCGTGGAGTTCGGAGGCGGGAGGCACGGTTTCCTTCCCTTGAACGAGTATTGCGGCGGCGCGCTGATCGAGAGCCTGGGAACCTGGAACGAAGGGGACAAACGGCCGCATCTGCGCCCCGGCACCGAGATCCTCGTCCAGGTTACGAAGGAGGAATCCTCCATCAAGGGAGCCGCGCTGACCTCCTACATCAGCATCGCGGGCCGGTACCTCGTCATGATGCTGGGTATGAAGCGCTACGGGATCTCGAAGAAGATCACGGGAGAGAAGGAACGGGAGCGGATCCGGAAGAACATGGAGAAGCTGGAATATCCGGAGCATATCGGCTTCATCGTCCGGACGGTCGGCGCGGGGCAGCCGCTGAAGGACCTGAAGGCCGACCTGGAAAACCTGCTGAAATTGTGGGACCGCACCGTGGAGGGAGCGCGCACGCAGAAGGCGCCCTCCCTTCTCTACGAGGAACAGGATATCGTCGTCCGCACGCTCCGGGACAACTACTCTTCCGACGTTGCGGAAGTGCTGATGAACTCGGACGACTCGTACCGCAAGGCGCGGGCGTTCTTCGACGTCTATTATCCCCAGCAGATGCAGAAGCTGAAGGTCATACGGCAGAAGCGCCCGCTGTTCTTCAAGTTCAACCTCGAAGACCAGCTGGAGCGGGCCTGCGCCCGGAAGGTCCCCCTGCCGTCCGGCGGGCACATCGTGATCGACCGCACGGAAGCGCTGTGGGCTATCGACGTGAACTCCGGCCGTTCCTCCAAGGACAGGGACATCGAGGACACGGCCTACCGGACGAACAAGGAGGCGGCCGTCGAAGCCGCGCGCCAGCTTAGGATCCGGGACATGGGGGGCCTTATCGTCGTCGATTTCATCGACATGGAGAACCGCCGGCACATAAAGGATGTGGAGAAGATACTGAAGGACGCGCTGAAGCGGGACAAGGCCAAGAGCGACGTCTCCGCCATGGGCAAATTCGGCCTCGTCGGCATCAGCCGGCAGCGGATGGGAATCTCGTTTTACGACGTGTTGCTGAAGGGGTGCGACCTGTGCGGAGGAACGGGGTCGCTGCCCACTTCGGATTCCGTGATCGTCCGCCTGCTTCGCAAGGTCCACTCCGAGCTTGCGAAAGAGCACGGGAAGGAAGTCGCGGTCCGCGTGTCCCCGACGCTCCTGCAGGTGCTGATCAACCAGAAGCGGGAGGAAGTGACCGCGATGGAGAAGGCATGCGGAGGACACGTCGTCTTCACGGCGGACATGTCCCTACCCGACGGTTCCTACTCTGTCGTGGAAGGGACGGCGTGAGGTAAGGCAGGAAGAGGGAAGCGATGATCGACCCGACCGTCCAGGACCGCGCCATCCAGGACCGCCTTAATCGGCTGTGCCGGAGATACATACGGGTCGCGTTCTTCTATCTCTCCCTGGGGCTGCTCATGGGCGTCGGGATGCTTGCATTCGGGAACGACGGCTTTCTCTTCGTCCATACCCATATGCTGCTCGTCGGGTTCGTCCTCTTCCTGATCTACGGCATCGGGTTCAAGCTTCTTCCCACCATGTTCTTCGGGCTTCCGCGGGTCACCGGCATCGGCTGGGCGGAAGTCCAGTTCTGGCTGGCCAACGTGGGACTCGTGGGTATGCTGGCCGGGGCACTGATGCCTGTGGGGCTTGGGCTGGACCGCATCTCGGTGTTGTTCGGCCTCGTCGAGGCCGCCGCGGGAATATTATTCGCCGTGCTTATGGGGAAGACGATCGGCGGGAAGCGTTAACACGGTCAGGGGACGAGCTTCTCGCCGGGGTGGTACGTGCGGAAACCCGAATCTCCCTCCGCCGAGATGAAGAAATAGCGCCATCCCTCGCGCCACGACGGAAGCACCACGAGAGCCTTTTCCTTATCCGGCCGGGGAAACCGGAAGAATCGTTCGTTATGGAAGTGCCCCAGGATCACGTAATCCATCCCCGCGGCGAATTTCCGCATGGCGAAATCACGGCAGTCCTTTTCCGGAAACGATCCGCGGAACCGGTGGTTCGTCTTTTTCAGCTTTCGTTCCATCCAGTCGGCCAGCGGAAGAACGAGCGACGAGGGGAGCGCCGAAACGGCGCCGAAGGAGAGCCGGTTTTTCGAAACGGCTTTCCAGAACCTGTAGGCGGTATCCGCCGGGTTGACGGCATCTCCGTGCGACAGGTAGAGGCGCCTTCCTGCGACGGATGCGGGCATCTCGAGTTCTTCGACCGAATCGAAAGTGCTTCCCTCGTGGTATTTTTTCAGATAGAAATCGCGGTTTCCCTCCACGTAATATAGACGAAGGCCTCCGGCGCGCAGCTCGCGCAGGCGCGAAACTATGGGTTTCTGGAATTGGAAGGTGAGGCCGGAGCTTCCGAACCACAGGTCGAACACGTCGCCCAGCAGGAATACGGCGGCGTTTTCGGCGGCGGCGTTCCCGGCGAGCGCGACGAAGTTCCTGGAGTGGACATCGTCCTGGTTCAGGTGGGCGTCGGACAGGAAGACCGCCCGGGCCGCGGAGATCGGAAGCCCCTTTTCCATACCGTCGAATACGATAGCACAAGAATCAGCCGGGGGGAGACGAAGGGATGTCGATGCTTGCCGGTATCCGCGTTCTGGACCTGTCGTTGCAGCTGCCCGGCCCATTTTGCACCATGGTGATGGCCGATCACGGAGCGGACGTGATCAAGGTGGACGAGCCGAACCCCCGGGCGCGCAATCCGCACTCCAGGGAGGAAGCGGGAACCTCTCCCGCCGACCGGTACCTGAATCGGGGGAAGCGGAGCCTGACGCTTAACCTCAAATCGGTCGAGGGAAAGGAGATCTTTCGAAAACTGGCCGCTGATGCCGATGTCGTCATGGAAGGGTTCCGGCCGGGCGTTGCCGCCCGGCTCGGCGTGGACTACGAAACCCTGTCGGCGCTGAATCCGAAACTCGTGTATTGCTCTCTGTCGGGATACGGCCAGACAGGCCCGCTTCGCAGCGTCGCGGGGCATGACATCAATTACATTTCCTATGCGGGCGTTCTCGGGCTGTGCGGCAGGAAGGACGGTCCGCCTGCGATTCCCCCGGTGCAGATCGGCGATCTGTTCGGAGGAGCGATGATGTCGCTGTCGGGGATATTGATGGCGCTGCACGCCCGGCAGCGCACCGGACGGGGGAGATGGCTGGACCTTTCGATGACCGACGGAGCCATGGCCATGCTGTCGATCCACGCCGCCGACCTTTTGACGGGAGGAAGCGAGCCCGAACGCGGCGCGATGAACTACACCGGAAAATACGTCTGCTACGAAACGTACCGGTGCGCCGACGGCCGGTACGTGAGCGTCGGCCCCCTGGAAGGGTGGTTTTGGGAAAGGATGTTGAAGGCGCTTCGCCGCGAGGACCTTCTCGGGTCGCAATATGCCGAGGGGGCTGAAGCGGAACGAACACGCGACGATCTTTCGAAGGTCTTCGGGTCGAAAGGCAGGGACGAATGGGTGGAATTCTTCCGGGAGCACGACATCTGTCTTTCTCCGGTGCTGTCTCTGTCGGAGGCGCTTTCCCACCCCAATGCAGCCGCCCGTCGGATGGTTATAGATGTGGAATCGCCTCTGGGCGGTAAAGAGCGGCAGCTTGGGCTGCCGATCAAGGTTGCCGGTGAAGAGGATGCTGCCCCTCGCAGAGCGCCCATGCTTGGCGAGCACGATGAGGCGATTCTTTTGGGAATTGGGTATAATGAGGCGCAAATAAAGGATTTTCAGTCAAAGGGCGTTATCAGGAGCAGGTGAGCCTGGATGCCGCGGAGAAAAGAACCGATCGTTATACGGATCCCGAAGGTCAAGGAGAGGGGAGTCATGCCGAAACCATCCAGGGCCATCCCCGACCCGAAGAAAACGGCGGAAAAGGGCGCGTGACGGAAGAAGGTTACGCCGGAAGAAGAGGAGGAATGAATCCTGCTCCCGCTTGACTCATCGGAATAGAAGGAGCGCGGTAAATCGTCGGTTCGGTTTAGCGATGGAGGCCGGCATGGATCAGCAGCTGACGGTGGCGCTTCGCGACGACGGATCGGTCGATCCCGGACTTGATCCCGGGCTCGACGGCGAAACCCTCCGGTTCCTGTTTCGCAAAATGGTGTTCCTCCGCGCCCTGGACGAGAAGGCGCTCAATCTCCAGAGGGCGGGACGTATCGGTTTTTACATCGGCGCCGCGGGGCAGGAGGCGTCGGAAATAGGCTCGGGCTTCGCCCTTAAGCCCGGGGACTGGGTGTTTCCCTCCTACAGGGACCAGGGCGTCGCCCTGCTTCACGGATATCCGCTTTCCTCGCTTATTGCGCAGCTTTTCGGCAACCGGCTGGACGCGACCAAGGGTAGGCAGATGCCGAATCATTGGTGCGACCGATCCAGGCGCATCGTATCTGTTTCATCCCCGGTGGCTACCCAGCTACCGCAGGCGGTGGGGGCGGCCTATGCCGCCAAAATGCGAGGGGAGAAGGACGCCTTCATCGCCTACTTCGGCGACGGCGGAAGCTCCACGGGCGAATTTCACGTGGCAATGAACTTCGCCGGCGTATTCCGGACTCCGAATGTCTTTTTCTGCAGCAACAACCAGTACGCGATATCCGTTCCCGTATCGAGGCAGACCGCAACCGGCTCGATCGCGGCGAAAGCCGCGGCCTACGGATTTCGCGGCATCCGGGTGGACGGGAACGACGTCCTCGCGGTGTACAGGGTGACCCTGGACGCCCTGGAGCTGGCGCGAGGGGGAGGCGGCCCCACGCTGATCGAAGCGGTGACCTACAGGATGGGCGCTCACTCCACATCGGACGACCCGACCCGCTACCGGTCCGCCGAGGAGGTGGAAGCGTGGCGGAAGAAGGACCCCGTAGCCAGGTTCGCATCCCATCTCCGGAGTCTCGGCCTCCTGGACGACGCGTTCGAGGAAACAATCGCCGAAGAAGCGAGGGAGGAAGTCCGGCGGGCGGTCGCGGAGTGCGAATCCGCACCCCCCGTCCCCCCGGAAAGCATGGTGGAGGACGTCTACGCCGAGATGCCGTGGCATCTGTCGGAGCAGCGTGAATGGCTCCGGCAACCCGGCGGGAGGTGATGCAATGGCGACGATGACGTTCGTCCAGGCGATCCACGATGCGCTTGCCGTGGAGATGGAGCGCGATCCCCGGGTCGTCCTCCTCGGAGAGGACATCGGGAAGAACGGCGGAGTGTTCCGCGCCACGGAAGGGCTGTGGGCGCGGTTCGGACCGGCCCGGGTGATCGACACGCCGCTTGCGGAGGCGGGAATCGTGGGGATGGCCATCGGCATGGCGCTGAACGGTCTCCGCCCGGTCGCGGAGATCCAGTTCGCGGATTTCATCTATCCGGCCTTCGACCAGATCGTGTCGGAGCTGGCCAAGTTCCGGTACCGCTCCGCGGGACAATTTCCCGCGCCGGTCGTAGTCAGGACCCCCTCGGGCGGAGGGATCAAGGGGGGGCACTACCATTCGCAGAGCCCCGAGGCGTACTTCATCCACACCGCGGGACTCAAGGTCGCGATGCCGTCGACGCCCGCGGACGGCAAGGGAATGCTTGCCGCGGCGATGCGCGATCCCGATCCCGTGATCTTTCTCGAACCGAAAGCGCTTTACCGGACCGTCAAGGGGGACGTGCCCGAAGGGGACTTCGTCGTGCCGCTCGGGAAGGCGCGGAGCGTCCGATCCGGTGAAGACGTATCCCTGATTACCTACGGCGCGACGGTGCATGTGGCCGAAGAGGCGGCGGCGATTGCGGCGGAGGAAGGAATCGGGGTGGACGTGATCGATCTTCGGACCCTCTGGCCCCTGGACATCGATGCGGTTGTGCAATCGGTGGAATTGACAGGGCGCGCGGTCGTCCTTCACGAAGCGCCCCGTACGTGCGGGTTCGGCGCGGAACTCGCTGCATTGATCCAGGAAAAGGCGTTCCTGCACCTTAAGGCCCCCGTCCAGCGGGTGACCGGCTTCGATACGCCGTTCCCGTATGCGCTGGAAAAACTCTATATCCCCGATGCGCGCAGGGTCCTTGACGCGGTCCGGGCAGCGATGAATTTCTGACAGGGAAAAAACCGACGGTGAAAAGGAGGAGCGAGACCATGGCGGGAGAAGTCGCGGCGAAGCCTTACCGTCTGTTTATCGCCGGCAAGTGGACGGACGGCAAGGATAAGATGACTGTCATCGACAAGTACACCGGAGAGGCGATCGGCGAGGTGCCGGTTGCCACGCGGGAAATGGTGGGGCAGGCGATCGGCGCCGCCCGGGATGCGTTCCCGGGGTGGTCGAAGACACCGGCCCACCGCCGGTTCAGGATACTGGAGAAAGCGGCGAATCTTCTGGCGAAGCGCCAGGAGGAAATCGCGTCGACCATATGCCGGGAGGCGGGAAAGGCCTGGAAATATTCCATGGGAGAGGTCGCCCGCGCGGTGGAAACGTTCCAGTTCTCGGCCGAAGAGGCGAAGCGGGTCCACGGAGAAACGGTGCCGATGGATGCCAGCACCGCCGGAGAGGGCAGGGTCGGGTTCTACCTGCGCTGCCCTGTCGGTGTCGTGGCGGCGATCACGCCGTTCAACTTCCCCTTGAACCTCGTGGCGCACAAGGTGGGACCGGGGCTCGCCGCGGGTAACACCATGGTCCTCAAGCCCGCCTCCACCACTCCCCTGACCGCCATCCTGCTCGGTGAAATACTGGAGGAGGCGGGGGTCCCCGCGGGAGCCTTCAACGTGGTCGTCGGATCCGGGGGGACCGTCGGAGACTGGATAGTTACCGATCCGCGGGTCGGGAAGATCTCCTTTACCGGGAGCCCTCCCGTCGGCGAGGCGATCCTGAAGAAAGCGGGCCTTAAAAAGGTAACGATGGAATTGGGGAACAACTCCGGGACGATAGTCGAGCCGGACGCGAACCTCGACGACGCGGTCCCGCGGTGCGTCGTCAGCGCTTTCGCCAACTCGGGGCAGGTCTGCATATCCCTCCAGCGGCTCTACCTCCACAAGGCGATCGCCGGAGAGTTCACGAAGAGGTTCGTCGAGGCTACGAAGAGGCTTAAAGTCTGCAACCCGCTGGAGAAGGATTGCGACGTCGGGCCCATGATCGACGAGGGGGAGGCGAAGAGGGCTGAGTCGTGGATCGGGGAAGCGGTCGCCGAGGGTGCGAAGGTCCTCGTCGGGGGAAACCGCGTGGGCCGGGTCATGTACCCCACGATCCTTGCAGGCGTTCGCGCCGAGATGAAAGTAATGTGCCAGGAGGCGTTCGCTCCGCTGGTCTCGCTTTACGAATACGAATCGTTCGAGGACGCGGTGCGGATGGTGGAGGATTCCCCGTACGGCCTCCAGGCGGGCGTCTACACGAACGACCTGCGGAAGGCGATGCACGCGATCGAGCGGATCAACGTCGGCGGAGTCATGATCAACGACACATCGATCTTCCGGGTCGACCACATGCCGTACGGGGGGAACAAGATGAGCGGACTGGGGCGGGAAGGAGTCCGGTTCGCCGTGGAAGAGATGACCAATATCAAGATGGTCATGATCAAGCCCTGAAAATCCGCAATATTTTGAAGCGGATTTCCGCCAGGGGTCATCCGTATGTTGGAATATGGAGTTCGGAACGGTAGCGGATCCTTCGTGAAGAGGTGCCCGTATGGCGTTTGAGCTCCGGCTTCCCGACGTAGGAGAAGGGGTTGCCGAGGGGGAAATCGTCCGCTGGCTTGTCGCCGAAGGGGCCGCCGTCCGGGAGGACGATCTCCTGGTCGAGGTTTTGACCGACAAGGCCAATATCGAGATTCCCTCGCCCGTGAAGGGCGTTTTGTCCCGGATACTCGCCCGGCCCGGCCGGATAGTGAAAGTGGGCGAGGTCATCGCCCTCATCGAAACGGAGGCGGAGGCGGCCCGGCCGTCCGTTCCGGAGAAGTCCGCCGAACCGCCATCTGCAACCGTGCATCCGGCGGCGCCAGCCGGGCATCCCCCCCATGAAGGTGACGTGCTCGCCACCCCGGCCGTACGGAAACTGGCGAAAGACCTCGGGGTGGATCTCTCGCGGATTTCCGGCACCGGCCCGTCCGGCCGCGTAACGGAAGACGATATCCGGAAAGCAGCAGCGGCGTCCGCTCCCGGCGGCGGCCCGGAAGGGCGGGAGGATCGCATTCCCTTCCGGGGAAGGCGCAAGATGGCGGCGAGGAAAATGGTCTTATCCAAGACCACTGTACCGCATGCGCTCCTCGTCGACGAAGCGGATGCCACGAATCTCCTGGCGATGCGGGGATCGTTGCGCGAGATAGGGGAGCGCGAAGGGGTGAAGATCACGGTGCTGCCGTTCATCATCCAGGCGGTCGTGACCGCCCTGCGGACCCATCCCGCCATGAACGCTTCTCTCGACGAGGAACGCGGCGAAATCGTGCGGAAAAAGGAGTACAACATGGGAATGGCGGTGGACGCCGAGAGCGGGCTTGTCGTTCCCGTCATCCGCGACGCGGGAGAGAAAACCATCGTGGAACTGGCCCGCGAAATAGAGCGGCTGGCGGAGGCCGCCCGTGCCGAAAAGCTCTCCCTCTCCGACGTCACGGGAAGCACATTCACCGTGACGAGCGTCGGTTCGATCGGCGGCTTGTTCAGCTATCCGGTGATAAACGTGCCGGAGGCGGCCATTCTCGGCGTGCACAAGATCGTGCGAAGGCCCGTCGTGCGCGAAGGAGAGGTCGTTGCGCGCGACATGATGTACTTGAGCCTTTCCTTCGATCACCGGTTGATCGACGGGGGTACGGCCACGCGGTTCATGAACGACGTTATCCGGCTGCTCGAAGCGCCGGCGCCGGAGTGAGGGTGCGATGAAGCGTTTCGATCTGGTGGTGATCGGCGCGGGGCCCGGCGGGTACGTGGCCGCAATCCGCGGGGCGCAGCTCGGGATGCGGGTAGCGGTGGTGGAACGGGACCGCCCCGGCGGCGTTTGCGTCAACCTGGGATGCATCCCTTCCAAGGCCATACTCAAGTGCGCCTGCCTCTACCAGGATATGGCGAACGCCGCAGCGTACGGGATCTCCTGCCGGGGGCTCTCGGCGGATTTCGGGGAAGTGATCCGGCGAAGCCGAAAGGTGGCGGAGCGGATGTCCCGCGGAGTCTCATTCCTTTTCCGGAAAAACGGCATCGAGCTCTTCGCGGGAAACGCGACGATCGCATCTCCCACGACGGTGCGCGTCGGCGGCGACGAATTGGAGACGGGGCGCATCCTGGTCGCAACGGGCACGGCGGTGAAGGGTTTGCCGGGGATCGAGCCCGACGGGAAGAACATCCTCACCAGCGACGATGCGCTCATCCAGGAAACGCTTCCACGGTCCGTGACCGTCCTGGGCGGCGGCGCCGTGGGCGTGGAATTCGCTTACATCTACCGCACCTTCGGGGCCGAGGTGACCGTCGTCGAAATGATGGACCAGCTTCTGCCGCGCGTCGACCGGGAGGTGGCTGTCGAACTGGCGAAATCGTTCCGGAAGCAGGGGATCCGCGTGTTGACGTCCGCCTCGGCGAAAGGGATCGACGATGCGAGCGGCGCGCTTGCGGTTTCCGCCGGCGGGGCGGAGGAAAAGCTCCCGGCGGACAAGATCCTGGTCGCGGTGGGACGAAAGCCGCTCACGGAAGGACTGGGGCTTGAAGCCTGCGGGGTGGAGCTGGACCGCGGATTCATAAAGGTGGACTCTGCGTTCCGGACCGCGTGCCCGTCCATCCATGCCATAGGCGACGTGATCGGAGGGATGCTGCTCGCCCACGAGGCGTCCGCCGAAGGAGCGGCGGCCGTGGAGATGATGGCCGGGATGGGGGCGAAGAGGCCCGACCCCGACAGGATTCCCTCGTGCATCTACTGCAGGCCCGAGGTTGCGACGATCGGGCTGTCGGAGGAGGAGGCGCGGCGCCGCGGCATGGCGGTGAAAACATCCAAGTTCCCGTTCTCGGCGCTTGGCCGGTCGGTCGCGTCCGGCCACACCGAAGGTTTCGTCAAGATGGTCGCGGAGGAGAGGTACGGCGAAGTGGTCGGCTGCCATATCATCGGGGACGGAGCGCCGGATCTCATATCGGAAATATCCCTCGCGCGGACGGTCGAGGCCACGTTCCGCGAGATAGGCAGGACGGTGCATCCTCATCCGACGCTGCCGGAGGCTATACGGGAAGCGGCCCTGATGCTGGGCGGCGAAGCGATCGATATTTAAGGAGGCGAAAAGAGGCATGACCGAGCAGAAGGAGCGGGAACTCTATTTCTGGCTTCGCCTCATCCGGGAGTACGAGGACAGGATATCCACGCTGGACAAGCAGGGGAAGATCCAGGGGGGTATATATTCCGGCAAGGGGCAGGAGGCCATCGTGGTCGGGATCTGCCACGATCTTCGGCCGGACGACTGGATCTTCCCCCTGCACCGCGACCTCGGCGCGTTCCTCGTGAAAGGGGCCGACCCGAAAAGGTTGATGGCCCAGATCTTCGGCAGGAGGGACGGGTTCGCCAAGGGGAAGGATTCCTTCCTTCACGGGGGAGACTTCTCGCACTGCATCTTCGGCGCGACCTCGATGCTGGGCTCGACGCTTCCGGTCGCGGTCGGAACCGCCTACAAGTTCAGGATAAAGAAGGAGGACCGGGTGGCGATCGCCTTCTTCGGCGAGGGGGCAAGCTCCCGGGGCGACGTCCACGAAGCGATGAACTTCGCGGGTATCTACAAGCTGCCCGTGGTCTTCGTGTGCGAAAACAATTTCTACGCATATTCCACCCCTAACGAGCTCCAGTTCGCGGTCGAGGACGTGGCGGACAGGGGACCCGGATACGGGTTCAGGGGGGATGTCTGCTCCGGGAACGACCTGCATTCGGTGATGAAGGCGGCGAAAAAGGCGATCGACCGGGCAAGGAACGGTGAAGGTCCGACCTTCCTGGAGTGCAAGACCTACCGGTACCACGGCCACTCGGAGCACGACGGGGCGGCATACCGCAGCGAGGAAGAGCTGATCACCTGGGAGAGCCGCGATCCCATCGAGCGCTGGGAGGTCTACATGGGGAAACGGAAGTACGACGTCGCCGCCATCCGCGCGGAGACGACGGAACGGGTGAAGAAGGTCGTCGACGAGGCCCTGGCGTTCGCGGAGGCGAGCCCGTGGCCGGAGGGCACGGAAGCGATGGAGGACCTCTACGCGACGCCGGTCGAGGAGGATTGAATGCCTGCCACCTACATACAGGCGATCAACCAGGCGATGCACGAGGAGATGGCGCGGGACGAAAACGTTCTGCTGCTCGGCGAAGACGTCGGAGTCCTTGGCGGAGCCTTCAAGGCGACGGACGGGCTCCTTGCGAAGTTCGGCAAGGAGCGCGTTGTGGACACTCCCATCGCCGAGTCGCTCATTGTCGGCGCGGGGGTCGGCCTTGCCATCCAGGGGATGCGTCCGATACTCGAGATGCAGTTCATCGACTTCATCTCGTGCGGCTTCGACCAGATCGTGAACATGGCGGCCACTCTCAGGTACAGGCACGGCGGGCAGACCGCCTGTCCCATCGTGGTGCGGGGGCCGTGCGGCGGCGGGGTTCACGGCGGGATCTACCACTCCCAGAACCCGGAGGCATGGTTCTTCCACGTCCCGGGCCTGAAGATCGTGGCTCCCGCGACGGCGTACGACGCGAAAGGGCTGCTGAAAAGCGCCATCCGCGACGACGACCCCGTCATTTACCTGGAGCACAAGTTCCTCTACCGGAGAATCAAGGAAGACCTCCCCGATTCGGAATACCTCGTGCCCATCGGGAAAGCGGCCCTGAGGAAGGAGGGGAGGGACCTGACCGCAATCTCGTACGGATCTCCCGTCCACGCGGTGATCAAGGCGGCAAGGGACATGGCCGGGGAGATAGACATCGAGGTGATAGACCTGCGGACCCTTCTGCCGCTCGACTGGGCGACCATCCGCGCATCGGTGGCGAAGACCGGGAAAGCGCTCATCGTGCACGAAGCGCGGCGGACCGGCGGAATCGGGGGGGAGATAGCCGCCCGCATCGCCGAGGAGTTGTTCGAATACCTGGACGGGCCGGTCCTGCGTGTCGCATCCATGGACACCCACAACGCCTTCGCGGCGCCGATGGAGGAGTACATCCTGCCGAACCAGGAAAAGATAGCCGAGGCGATACGGAAGCTCGCTTCCTACTGAAGTCGAAAGGGGATCGCGAAATGCGCGTCGACGTGGTCATGCCCCAGCTCGGGGAAAGCGTGGTGGAAGGAGTGATCGCCAAGTGGCTGGTCAAGGCGGGGGACACGGTCGCGAAGGATCAGGCGCTCGTCGAGATTTCGACCGACAAGGTGGACGCGGAGATCCCTTCTCCGGTTGCCGGAACGATCGTTGAAATACTGGCGAAGGAAGGCGACACCGTGCCGATCCTCGCCGCCATCGCGAGGATCGAGACCGAAGCGGCCGCCGCCGCGCCTCCTCCCCAGGCTCCGCCGGAGAGGGCCCCATGGGATGAAGAGACGGAGGGCTTCCCCGGCGCGATGGCCCGCAAGACCGGTCCGCCTCTTCCGCAGCCGCCCCGGGTCGAACCCGGCGCCCCACCTCCGCCCCAGCCGCCGTCCGGCCCTCCCCGGATGCGGATTTCCCCCGTAGTGGCCCGGATTGCCGCCGAGCACGGCATCGACATCACGAAATTATCCGGGACCGGGATCGACGGACGTGTGACGAAAAAGGACCTCGAGGATTATCTCGCAGGAAAACCCCCCGCCGTCCGGCCGCCGCAGGAGAAACCGGCCGTTCCTTCGCCGCCGGAGGCCCGCGCTCCCCGCCCCGCGGAAGCCGAAAAGCCCGTCGCCACGGCAGCCGGGGAGGACCAGGTCATCCCGTTCACGCCGATACGCAAGAGGATCGCCGAGCACATGGTGATGAGCAAGCGCACATCGCCGCACGTGCACACGGTCGCCGAGGTGGACATGCACCTGGTGGTCGCCTTCCGCGAGGCGAAAAGGAATGAGGGGGTGTCGCTGACGTTCCTTCCTTTCGTGATTTACGCGGCCGCAAGGGCGCTCAAGGAATTCCCGGTAATGAACGCTTCGGTGGCAGGAGAATCCTCCGTCCTGCACAAGTCCATCCACATCGGTGTGGCGGTCGACACGGACCGCGGGCTCGTCGTACCGGTAATCCGCGATGCGGACAGGAAGAGCCTCGTGGAGATCGGCGGCGCCGTCGAGGATTTCGCATCCCGCTCGAAGGCTCACAGGATCATGCCGGACGAAATGGCCGGCGGGACGTTCACCGTCACCAACCCGGGGCCGAAGGGGAATCTCTTCGGGACGCCGATCATCAACCAGCCGCAGGTCGGCATCCTGCGGATCGGCCAGATCGTGAAGCGGCCCGTCGTCGTGGAGGCGGACGGAGAGGAAGCGATCGTCATACGGCCGATGATGTACCTTACGCTGGGGTACGACCACCGTATCATCGACGGCGTGATCGGAAACGGGTTCCTGTACCGCGTTCGTGAGATACTTGAAGGGGGTGAGTATTCCCTTTAGCCCGTATCCGCCGCCGCAGCAGAAGCATGGTGAGAAATGCGGTCTATGGAAGGGGAGGATGGAATCGTCCTGGCTCGGACACCTGGAATACCGCAAGGCGCTGCAGGTGCAAATGGAATGCGTCGAGATGCGGGCTTCCGGCGAAATCCCCGACACCCTCCTTCTCCTGACGCACCCGCATGTCTACACGATCGGCCGGGTCGGCAGCGAGAGCAACCTGCTGGTTTCCGCCGAAACCCTGAACCGCGAGGGGATTTCCGTCGAACGGGTTTCCCGCGGCGGGGACATAACGTATCACGGGCCGGGACAGCTGGTCGGATACCCGATAGTCCGGCTGTCGAAACCCGATGTCCACCGGTTCGTCCGCGGCGTCGAAGGTGCGTTGATCGAGGCGCTGTCGGAATTCGGCATTCGAGGTCGCCGCATCGAAGGACTGACGGGAGTATGGGTGGAGGACAGGAAAATCGCGTCGATCGGGATCGGCGTGCGAAGATGGGTCACCTACCACGGATTCGCACTTAACGTGGATACCGACCTTTCCTATTTCCGGCGGATCCACCTGTGCGGATTGAAAGGGCGCGAGGCGACTTCCATAAGGGACGTGGCCGGAAGGGATCTGCCCATGGATACGATCCGGCAGTCGGTTGCTTTCGCCTGCGAAAAACACCTGCGGGGATTTTCATGAAAGCCCCCATCCCTCCCCAGCGTCCCCCGTGGCTCAAGGTGCGCGCCCCGTCGGGCGAGAAAGTGGAGAAGGTCGCCGAGGTGCTGCGCCGTTACGGTCTGCGCACAGTGTGCCGGGACGCGCGATGCCCCAACATGGGCGAGTGCTGGGAGGAAGGGACCGCCACGGTGCTCATACTGGGGGAGGCGTGCACGCGCGCATGCGCCTTCTGCAGCGTGGGGGCGGGCATCCCCGCGCCACCGGATCCGTACGAACCGGGAAGAGTCGCGTGGGCGGCGGTGGAACTGGGGTGGAAGCACATAGTCGTGACTTCCGTTTCGCGCGACGATCTTCCGGACGGCGGAGCGTCCCAGTTCGTGGCCGTTGTGAAGGAGATCCGGACACGGGCGCCCGATTCCGCCGTAGAGCTCCTGATCCCCGATTTCGGCGGAAACTGGGATGCCCTGAGGAAAGTGATATCGGCGCGGCCGAACGTCCTTGGCCACAACATGGAGACCGTTCCCCGCCTCTACCCGGAGTTTCGCAAGGGAGCGGTATACGTCCGGTCTCTGGAGCTTCTTGCAAGGGCGCACATGATGTCCCCGCGAATGGAATTGAAGTCGGGGCTGATGGTGGGGCTCGGCGAGACCCGCGAAGAGGTGTACTCCGTCCTGGAGGACCTCCATGCCGCGGGGGCCCGCTCCGTCACGCTGGGCCAGTACCTTCCGCCGTCCAGGAACCATCCGCCGGCGAAGGAATACCTGCCGATAGAAGCGTTTCGCGATTATGCCGAGACGGCGAAAAAAATGGGGTTCTCACGAGTAGCGTCGGGCCCGCTAGTGCGCAGCTCCTACAAGGCGGGGACCGACATGTGAAAGGCCAGGTCCTCCCGTGATTCCCTCCCGCCTGCGCCGCATAATCCACCTGGACCTGGACGCATTCTACGCTTCCGTAGAGACCCTGGACGATCCTTCCCTGAAAGGGAAACCGGTCATCGTCGGCGGCAGCGAGAGGAGGGGGGTCGTCTGCGCCGCTTCCTACGAAGCGAGGAAATTCGGGGTCCATTCGGCCCAGCCCACGGCGACCGCCAGGCGTCTGTGCCCGCAAGGCATCTTTCTTTCGCTGCGCATGGAACGATACAAGGAGTTTTCCGGCATGGTGTTCGACGTCTACCGGAGATTCACCCCTCTCGTCGAGGCCCTTTCCATAGACGAGGCGTTCCTGGACGTGACGGACTCAGTCCGCCTGTTCGGAACGCCGGTGGAAATCGCAGGGAAGATCCGCTCATCCGTCCGCGAGGAGACGGGGCTCACCGTCTCGGCGGGCGTCGCATCCAACAAGCTGCTTGCGAAGATAGCCTCCGACATGAACAAGCCCGACGGCCTCACCGTCGTCCCTTCCGGAAAGGAAAAGGCGTTCCTTGCGCCCCTCCCGGTGGAAAAGCTCTGGGGAGTGGGGAAGGTCACCGGGGAGGCGTTTCACCGGATGGGCGTCCGGACCATAGGAGAGTTGAGCCGCATCCCGAGGGAGACGCTTGCAAGGAAGTTCGGAATGCACGGCGCACAGTTGCACTTGCTGGCCCAGGGAATCGACGACCGCGAGGTGGAACCGGAGGTTGAAGCGAAATCCGTGGGGCACGAGGAAACGTACCCGGAAGACCTGGTCGACATCGGGTCCATTGAAAATGAGCTGTTTTCCCTCGCAACACGGGTAGCATCACGGTTGCGGCGCCATGAAGCGAAAGGTAAAACGATCACGCTGAAGGTGAAGTACTGCGATTTTACCCTCGTCACGCGTAGCGTGACGAGGGACCGGGCGACCGACGACGGGGCAGAAATCTACCGGAGCGTCCTGCCGCTGCTCGGAAAGACCGAGGCGGGGAAACGGCCGGTACGGCTGCTCGGCATTTCACTTTCCCGGCTTTCGGGAGACGAGGAGAACAGGTCCGGCGGCAAGCATGAACAACTGACCCTCTTCGGCGGACCGCAGGGGGGAAGAGACGGCTCGAGCCGGCAGGAGTCTGCGCCGCCGCAACCTTCGAGTGAAAAGAAGGAAAAGCTCAACCGGGCGGTGGACAGGATCCGGGAGAAGTTCGGAGACAAGGGGATCCGCCCCGCGAAACTTCTCGACCGTTAGAGAGCGGGCAAGCTCCTTCCCGCTGCACGCATCATCCCCCTGTCCCCGTATCGCCCGTCTATTTCTTCTTCCCCCGGAAATCGTGGCACTTCGTGCAGACCCCGGCGGCCTTGTTGTGTTCCTTCATGTCGCTGTGGCATTCGAGGCAAAGCTCCCGCCCCTTGATCGACCATGAATGAGGCTTGTGGCAATCCGTGCACGCGGACTCCGAATGCCCCCCCTTCTGATGCAGGCCCGAAATGGAATCGTGGCAGTCCTTGCACTCGGCGACGGGCTTGGCCTCGAAACCCTTGGTGTGGCACTCGGCGCACTTCATCGACTTCATCATCGGCGCCTTCGCGTCGATCTTGTGGCACTCGGCGCAATCCGCAGGCGGGCGATATCCCGCAGAGTGGCAACGGTTGCACAGTATCCGGCTATGCTTGCCGGCCAGCTCGATCGGGTGCCATGACATCTTGCTCGCGGTTACGACGGTTCCTATGGGCATGAGCTGCGACCGCGCGGGCTGCGTATGGCAGACGCTGCACTCCATGGTCAGGACTTTCCCGGTTTTCGAGACGTGACGGCCGTCGTGGCATCGGAAGCAACCGGGCCAGTTCCGGTGCCCGATGTTGGACGGGTAAGTCTTCCAGTTGACCTTCATTTCCGGGAAGACGCTTCGGTTGTATATCGACACGGCGGTGGAGACGGCCCTTTCGATATCCGCGGCGCGAGTCTTGTAGACGGCCGGGTAACGCTTCGCGTAGAAATCCCCGATCTCCGACAAGATCCCTTCGCGGGCCTTTTCCTGCGAGGGATATTCTCGGACGAGGGCGTCCACCACCACTTTCTTGACCCAGGGCAGCGTGCGCGATATCAGTCCCGTAGTCATCGCGCGGTCCACCGCCGTCTCGGGCGGGTCGAAGTTGTGCGTCGGCCTGTTGTGGCAGTCCATGCAGTCCATTTCGTCCCTGGGCAGCGAGCGGAGCTGCTCCTCGGTCCCCTTGTAATCGAGGCTCGTGTACTCCTCCACGCGTCCGCCTGTATGGCGAACCTCGATGCGCGGGATCTCCTGCTTCTGCCGGTCGATGGCCACGTACTGGACCTTGTTCTCGATGAGCATGTGCCAGTGGATCCCGGCGGTTCCGCCCAACGCCGAACTGCCGCCGCCCGTTTTGACCCCGATGCTGATCTGCTCGGGCGTGTTCTTCTCGTCGTATCGGAAATGCGGGATCTGCATGAGCTGGGTCCCGAAGAACTTCGCGGGCCAGTGGCACTCCTCGCACGTCTCGCGGGCCGGGCGCAGGTTTTCGATGGGCGTTGGGATCGGAGTCGGATAACTCTTCATGAGGACGGCAAGGACCTGCCGCGCGCCGGACAGCTTGGCCTTCACGTACCAGGACGCGCCGTGCCCGACGTGGCAGTCCACGCAGCTTACCTTTGCATGAGGCGACGCCTTGTACGCCTCGTATTCGGGCTTCATCACCGTGTGGCAGAGCGTTCCGCAGAACGAGACGGACTCGGAGTAAAGGAAGGCGTTGTAGGTTATGAACGCCATCAGGATGGCGAGGAACGTCCCGCCCATAACGATATAGCTGAACCATCTGCGGTGGACGGGGTCGTTCAGGTCCACGCGCGGGTATGGAAGCGCCTCGTCGGTCTGCGCCCGCCGCCGCCTGATGCTCTCCCTCCGCATGCCGTACAGGAAGAGAATCGCGCCCACCGAGAATATGGCGGGGAACACCATGTAAGTGAATATCCCGATGTATGGGCTCGGGCGTTTCATGCTGATGTCGAGGGCGAACGCAAATACCATCAACAGGACGCTGCCCGCCGAGATCAGGGCTCCGAAGAAACTGACGGTGTTGCGGTAAAGACCGGTGTGCTTCACTTCATTTCCGTTCGTGTCCATCTGGGAAATACCCTCCCCCCCGGGAAAAGGATAATTAGAAAGGATAATGCGCCGGGACGGATTTTGGAAGCATGTTGTGCATCCATATCTACCGGCTATTGATTTTCGTGTGCAGGGCGGATAACATTATTTTTCCTCGCGTGCCGAAGTGGTGGAACCTGGTAGACACGCCATCTTGAGGGGGTGGTGGGGAAACCCGTGGGGGTTCGAGTCCCCCCTTCGGCACCAGAAAATGTCATGGGAGCTCGGCTTGAAACCGAGGCTCCCTTTTTCATTTTCTGGTGCTTATGGGGACTCGAACTCCAAGGCGCCGCCGAGCGAGAAGCGAGGAAAAGCCGCCATGGATGGCGGCGTCAGGCGCCGCGGCCGCCGGCGGAGCGAGGGCATGGATGCCCGAGCGCGAGCCGGTCGAGTCCCCCCTTCGGCACCAGTCGAAACTTTGAAGGCGCTCAGCGAAGAGTTGGGCGCCTTTTTTTTCGACTGGTGCTCTGCGGGGACTCGAACTCCAAGGCGCCGGCGACCGAAAAGGGAGGAAAAGCGGCCACGGATGGCCGCGTCAGGCGCCGCGGCCGCCGGCGGAGCGAGGGCATGGATGCCCGAGCGCGAGCCGGTCGAGTCCCCCCTTCGGCACCATCGCCGGGCGGGGACACTCCTCTCCCGCATCCCGGAATAAGAAAGTGCAGGAATGTCCCCGATGATGGCTTCGCGCCAGGTTCCCTTTATTAGTAATAACGGGCCGACTGGCTCAAAAGTGGCTCGCGGATGCTTTCTTTGAGAGGATTCCGCGCTCGTGATCTTGGCAGGGACAAACCTCCATATCCTGGCCGTCCGCTGTCAGAACGAGGACGCGTTCGGCCAGCTCATGGAGGCTGAGGTCGTCGACAGACTTCGCGTCTCCTGCGTCCGTCTGCTCTCCTTGGTCGCCGTTCCGGATGAGCGCGTCGTGAGCAAAGTCCTCTTCAGCCCCGTTGTCCTTGAGTCGGAGGTGAGAGAGCACAACGGGATGGGGTTTGGACCGATGGCCGTTCCACCTTCGCTCCAAGACTAAGGGAATCGGCTCCCGGGCTTGTGGAGGAAATGGTTTGTCCGAATGCCGAGCGCGGTGTGCTCGTTCGTGGTTGTGCTGGGCCATCACGACTATTACCCTCGATTTGAGTTCAAGCGGGCCTTGGAATATGGCGTGCGGTGCCGGTTGGGAGGAAGTGCCAGACAAAGGCCTTCATGATCATCGTCAACAAAGAGGGGGCGATTCCCGAAGAGTGAGTCTTCGTCCAATACCGGGAACGGCTCAACGAGGCGGAATAAATCAACAATAGGTTTACGTTCACCAGATAATTCGGGAACTTCTTGTCATAATGCTCGTCTAAACGACAGGAAGGCAAGGCTCTGCGAGGATGGGGGAACCACGAATCGGCCGAGATGGGGTATAGCTTGTTCACCAGGGATTCTTAGCCGTGCCTCACCGTACGCCTCGGGCTATTTTTTGGCCAGATGGGCAAACGTGCGGGATACCATAATAAATTGCCTCTTGACGACCGAGACAGGACCGTGTATCAAGGTGTTGTGGGAACCCATGGGGCGTCGTACTATATATGGAGTCTCCCTGCTATGTCCTGCGAAGAGACAGTCTTCCTTCCGAAGCCTCGCACCTGTGCATTATTCGATTCATGAACGAATGATTGCTAAACGGACGCAGTCCGGGCACACTCTTACCGAAGTGTAAGAGTGTCTTCCGGTTGAAGAAAAAGTTGCCAACGCCGATAAATTGTGTTATGCGTGGCGCTCCCGACTGGCGGAAGGCATCCTGATACTGCGAAGGGTCGCGACAGGGCATCGGTTTGAAGTGGAAAGGTGGAAAGGAGGAGGGATGAAGTCCGGTACGAAGAGGAAAAAGAAGAAACCCATCTCCCCGAAGGATCTCCAAAAATTGTGGGAAGACGTCGACTTGGCGCACGTTTGGACTCAACTGGTTCAGAACGTTTCTAAGGACGTCGATGCCTACGAGCATGCTCGTGCTAAGTCGCGGGAGGCGGCCGCGCACCAGGTGCTTCTGTAACTAAGAATCAAACCCAAGGCTCGGAAAGGGGTCAAAAGCCGCTGGCTTCAGGTTGAGAGCCAGCGGCTTTTTCTTACCATGAAGAAGGCTTTTAGGATAACCGAATTCGCCACACAAGAATTCGATCGGCGCCTAGTAAATGCCGTATTACCATACAGCGGTAATCTAACGCCAATAGTAACTATTTTGAATCAGCTCAAGAGTCCTCCTCTGAATTGCAAATCGGCTGTTTTCGAAGAGGACTACGTTGACAAGGACTACCAGGACGAATTTGCCGCATTCTACAGCAAATCATTCAAGCGGTATCCGCATCGCTGTATTCGCATCCATTTTTTTTCGCGCGCCATTCCGCCACGGACGCGTATCGGGTTTTCGAAGTATAGGAAGAGTTATCTTGGATTTGTGATCTTGAGACCTACCGACCTCCAGCGGGTCGGGCGGACGATTTTGACGCCACCGATACAGTCTCTAAGTAGCCAGTTCATCACCTGCAAGGCCACATTCCCGGCACACATTTTCGGCGAGAGGTTTGATGTCAACGCCATGCCGTTTATCCAGCAGTGGAGTTCCCCCGGTTTGGTGGACGGTTGAGCACTTGAGTCTCAAGCGTTGACGGCATGTTGTCTTTCGTACTCCATGGGAGAGAGATTTCCCGCCCCGGAGTGACGGCGATGCGGATTGTACCACCCTTCCAGAAATT